>JAFUKO010000117.1 GCA_017473555.1 Ruminococcus sp.
TCTTGTAGATGAATATATTTATTTTTACAACAATGAGCGAATACAGCTCAAAACAGGACAAACCCCGATGGAAGTCCGTTATGCTTATGCTGCATAACAGGTGTCCACAAAAAGTGTCTACTTGACAGGGGGCGTGTCAAAGATAAGTCCCGTTTATTGTACTCTTAAAGTGATAGTATATAGACACAGCAAAGATACAATATATAAATACGAAAATGGAGGTACATTATGTTAGGTGAACTTTTTGCTGCTATGATATGTGGAGCGATAGACGGGTGTTTTTCGTCAGGTAGTAACACGTCACGCGCAAATCATAAAAAGTCTTCTTTGTGGAGCTTTGAAGAAAGCGGCAGTGTGTACGACCATCACGGAGTGGAACACATCGTTGACGATGACTACTATTGTGAAGATTGTGATGATTATCATGATGACTATGACTTTGAATAATACTCACGTTTGTTATAAATAACCTTTCTTTCTCTAAGCGGGGGTCAACCCTACCCGCGTGGGAGGGGATACTCCCCTCCCGCCCCTTTCTACTATTACAACATAGTGTTGTTCATAAGGTCAAGTGGTTTTTGCTTTTTCCACCCGAACTCCTTTCTGTGGTAAGCATACACATGCTTTATCATATAATTTGCTTGCGTTGAGAGATTGAGCAGTCGTTTTTCCAGACTAAGCTCGGTCAAACAGTAAGAAGCGTTCGGAAACGGACGCTTTTTTGCTGTTTCTTGACATTGTTTTTGTATTGCTGTATAATTTATGCGTTCACAATAGAATAAATAGCGATATTGTGCATATGATTGCACACTTGAGTTTACAGCCAGACTGTAAATGAGAGGACAAGGGAAGCGTGGTGAGAATCCACCGCAACAGCCATTACCGTATTTTGGGATTACCATTAAGTCGGAATGCTTGTCATATCGTGATGTGCAAACGGTTTTCGGGCAACGGAGAACTGCGGTGTTTTTTGGTGTATTCGCGTTCTCTCTGGAGGACGCGTTTGTTTTTATTCATTGAGAAAAATTCAATGAAAGAAGGATAAAAAATGAAAACAAAATTATTAGCACTTGCACTCGCATTAGTTATGTGTTTATCGCTTACTACGGCTTTATGTGGTTGTAACAGCGATAACGCAAAAGATGCAACCGCATCACAGGCACAAACTGCTGTGCCGACTGAGGACCCGCTGTGGAAAACTGCTACATATACTGAGAATGTGACGCTCGGTGAGGGTGATACTACTATTGATGTTGAGGTGAAAGCAGGCGATAAAGCTGTCACAGTTACTGTAAACACAGATGCCGAAAATCTGGAGGATGCACTTTTAGGAGCTCAGCTGGTTGAAGGTGAAGAGGGTGCATATGGTCTTTACATCAAGAAAGTTAATGGTATTTTAGCTGACTATGATGTTGACGGGGCATACTGGGCAATGTACAAAGATGGTGAGTATCTAACAACAGGTGTCAATGAAGCGGTTATCACAAGTGGTGACCACTTTGAGCTTGTTTACACTAAGTAATGTGCAAAAATAAAAGCGATAAGAAGCTCAGACTGACGATATTTGAAATGACACTGTTTGCAATGTTTTCGGCGATGATGTTTATTTCAAAAATCATTATGGAGTTTTTGCCGAATTTTCACCTTCTCGGGATGTTTGTAATATTGCTCACGGTGGTCTATCGTAAGAAAGCCTTGATACCGATATATATTTATGTATTGTTGAATGGTGTGTATGCAGGCTTTAATATGTGGTGGGTGCCATACCTGTATGTATGGACTGTTTTGTGGGCAGTGGCTATGTTGCTCCCGAAAAACATGAGCAAAGGAGCTCAGATGGTAGTTTATCCGCTTGTTTGTGGCTTGCACGGCTTATGTTTCGGTGTGCTTTATGCACCGGCTCAGATGGTGATGTTTTCTTTGAATTTAGAGCAGACGATTGCGTGGGTGGTGTCAGGATTGGCTTTTGATGCACTTCACGCTGTAGGAAATTTCATATCAGGATTGCTCGTTTTCCCGCTATCGATAGTACTGAAAAAAATGAATAAGACAATTGCAAAGGTATGATGTGATTATGTAGCCCAAGTGGAGTCAAAACACTTGGGCTATTGTTGTTTATTGGGCAAAATTAGTCAAGAAACCAATTTTTGCGTATGAATATATCTACGATAACTATTGAAATATCAGTGGTTAGGTAGTATAATGTATATGTATAATTATAATTGTAAGTGTGCCCTTTTGGTACAGTTTTGATTATTCCAAGTTTGAGGGGTAAGTATGAAACCATTTGAGAAAAGAGTCTGGCTGTCAACGCCTACTATGCACGGCGGAGAAATGAAGTACATAACTCAGGCGTATGAAAGCAACTGGATGTCTACAGAAGGCGAAAATTTAGAGAAGATCGAGCTTGAAATCTGTAAAAAGACAGGCTGTAAATACGGCGTTCCTCTTTCAAGTGGAACAGCTGCTTTACACCTAGCGATAAAACTCGCCGGCGTAAAACAGGGAGATAATGTTTTCTGCAGTGATATGACATTTGCTGCATCGGTCAATTCGATAATTTATGAAAAAGCTAATCCGATTTTCATTGATACTGAATATGACACATGGAATATGGATCCTGTTGCTCTTGAAAAAGCCTTTGAGTTGTATCCTGATACAAAAGTTGTCGTTGTTGTCAACCTTTACGGAACACCGGCAAAATATGACGAGATTTGTGCTGTAGCACAAAAGTATGGTGCCATTATTATCGAAGATGCTGCGGAGTCTTTTGGTGCTTTATATAAAGGCAAACAGACGGGAACTTTCGGCAAGTATAACGTACTTTCGTTTAACGGAAACAAGATTATCACCGGTTCCTCAGGAGGAATGCTTTTAAGTGATGATAAAGAAACTGTGGATAGGGCCAGAAAATGGTCAACACAGAGTCGCGAAAATGCTCCTTGGTACCAACACGAAGATATTGGTTACAACTATCGAATGAGTAATGTTATTGCTGGTATAGTTCGTGGTCAGCTCCCGTATTTACAGCAACATATTGATCAGAAAAAAGCAATTTACGAAAGATATAAAGAAGGGTTCAAAAGTTTACCTGTTACAATGAATCCTTATGATGCTGATACTATGACACCAAACTTCTGGTTATCCTGTCTTCTGATTAACAAGGATGCGATGTGTAAACAGGAAAGAAGCGATACAGATTCTTTCTTTATCAGCGAAAAGGGTAAGACTTGTCCTGACGAGATTCTAAAGGTGTTTGAGCAGTATAATGCAGAAGGAAGACCAATCTGGAAACCTATGCATATGCAACCTGTTTACAGAGATTATGCTTTTGTTACAGCAAACGGCAACACAAGTGAAAAAAATGTCGGTGAGGACATTTTCCATAGAGGTCTTTGTCTGCCTAGTGACAACAAAATGACTGTTGAAGAACAGGATAAGATTATTGAAATCGTAAGAAGTTGTTTTGAGTGAGGTACATATGGCTTTGAATCGTAAGAAAGGTTTTTACGAAAAGTACATAAAAGTTCCACAGGATGTATTCCTAGCGCTTGTTGCTCTTATTATTTTAAGCCCAGTTTTACTGGTAGTAGCAATTCTTGTAAAAACAAAGCTCGGTTCTCCTGTTGTTTTTAAACAGGAAAGAGCAGGAAAAAACGGTAAGCCTTTTTATATGTATAAATTTCGTTCAATGTCGGATGAAAGAGATGAAAACGGAGAATTGCTTCCTGATGAACAAAGGCTCAATAAATTTGGCAAGCTTTTGAGAAGCACTTCGCTTGATGAGTTGCCATCACTCTGGAATGTAGTTCGTTCACAGGTGTCGTTGGTTGGGCCAAGATGTCTTTATGTTCGCTATAATGAAAGATACAACGAGCATCAGGCAAGAAGACTCGAGGTCAAACCGGGAATTACCGGGCTTGCTCAAATAAACGGCAGAAACGCCATTAGCTGGGAGAAGAAATTCGATTATGATGTCGAATATGTTGACAATATTACCTTTGTCGGCGATTGGACAATTATGTTTAAAACTGTTCTTAAAGTTTTTAAGCGTGAGGGTATCACTTCCTCAACATCGGTAACTATGGAAGAATTTATGGGTAGCGAAGTGGAGACAATCGCCTATGAGTAATCGTTTGATTATAGTCGGTGCGGGTGGTCATGGTAAAGTTATAACTGACATTGCACTGAAGAATGGTTATACAAATATAAATTTTATAGATGATAACGTAAAGGGCAGTTGTATGGATTTTCCTGTCATTGGATCAAGTGACAGGATTTTCGACCTAAACGATGGTAAGACAGATTTTGTTATTGCGGTCGGAAATGACAAAACACGTAAAATGATCGCTGAAAAATATGACGTTAACTGGGTTACGCTTATCCATCCATCAGCCCAAATTTCAACAAATGTGTCCATTGGTATCGGTACAGTTGTTATGGCGACTGCTGTGATAAACGCAGATACAAAAATAGGAAAACATTGTATTATTAACACAGGAGCAGTTATTGAACACGATAATGTCATCGGTGATTATGTGCATATATCGCCTAAGGTAGCTTTGGGTGGCACTACTCGCATAGGGGAGCTTACTCATATTGGAATCGGTGCAGCTGTAATTAATAACATAAATATTAGCAAAAACTGCGTTGTAGGTGCAGGCGCGGTTGTAGTCGATAATCTGGAACACAGTGCAACTTATGTTGGGGTACCTGCAAGGAAAGTACTATGAAGATACTATATATTACAACTATTTCATTAACAATTAACACCTTTTTTAAGCCACATATAGAAATGTTGGTTAATGAGGGTAATCACGTTGATATTGCGTGTAATTACAGCAATTTGGCTATAGATCCTTTCTATAAAGAGTTGGGGTGTGAGTCGTATCAGATCGATTTTTCACGCTCACCGTTGTCTTTTAGTAATATCAAGGCATATAAACAATTATGTAAAGTTATTGAAAGAGGCAACTATGACATAGTACACTGTCATACGCCTAACGCATCAATAATTACCAGACTAGTATGTAGAAAATTCCGAAAGAAAAATGGATTGAAAGTATTTTACACTGCTCATGGATTCCATTTTTACAAGGGGGCACCAAAGCTTAATTGGATTATTTACTATCCTGTGGAAAAGATTTGTTCTCGTTTCACCGATAAACTGATAACTATAAACCACGAGGATTATGATTTCGCTGAAGGACGGCTTAACGCAAAAGAAGTGTACTATATTCCTGGTGTTGGTATCGACTTTGCTAAATTTGAAAATATAAAGGTTGATAAGGCGATAAAAAGACAAGAGATTGGCGTGCCTGAAGATGCTTTTCTACTTTTCTCAGTAGGAGAGCTCAACGAAAATAAAAACCATCAGGTTATTATTAAAGCCCTTGCTAAACTCTCGGATCCATCTATTCACTACGCTATTGCAGGTTCAGGTGAAAACAAGGAGTATTTAATCGAGTTATCAAGAGAATTGGGAGTGTCAGAGCAGGTTCATTTACTCGGATACAGGACAGATATAGCACAGCTTAACTTTATTTCTGATGTGTTCTGTTTCCCGTCTATTCGTGAGGGTCTCGGACTAGCGGCTGTTGAAGGTATGGCGTGCGGTCTGCCTGTGATTGCCTCGGATAACAGAGGAACAAGAGAATATATGTCTGCAGGTGAAAACGGCTTTGTGTGCCACAGTTTGGATCCTGATGCTTTTGCAAAAGCTATCGAGACACTAAAAAATGATAAAGAGCTAGTTTCTGTTATAAAGCAGAATAATGAGAAAAGAGCGTTGGATTTCAGCCAGGAAAGAACGAACCTGGTTTTAAAGGAAATTTATGGAGTGTAATATATGAAACCTATCAGGATTCTGCATGTTCTTAACGGTTTATATAACGGTGGAACAGAATCTGTTATTATGAATTGGTACCGCAACATTGATACGTCCAAGGTTCAGTTCGATTTTTTAATCAGAACCAATTGCAATGTTTTTGCGGACGAAATTGAAAAATTGGGCGGTAGAGTTTTTATTACTCCCGAATATCCTAAGCACTACTTTAAAAATAAGAAAGAGACTAAGAAATTTTTTGAGGAGCATATGGGAGAGTATGCTGCGATTCATGTTCATGGTAACTCTCTTCTGTATGTAAATGTATTTAACATAGCGAAAAAATATGGGATAAGTAACCGTATTTATCACAGCCACAGTATATCTACAGGGAATTTTGTGTATCGATGGTTGCACCAGTTCAACAGACTCAGAATAAAAAAACTTGCCACTCACTACCTTGCATGCAGTGAAATTGCAGGTAGATGGGGTTTTGGCAAGGTTCCTTTTACCGTTATCAATAATGGTGTGGATGTGTCAAAATTTAAATTTGACAAAGCCAAAAGACAGCAAGTAAGAGAGTCTTTGGGGCTGGAAGACAGTTTTGTTTGTGGTCACGTCGGAAGATTTGTCCCTGTAAAGAATCATACGTTTTTGATTGATGTTTTTAAAAACCTGCTGCAAAAGAAAGCGGACGCAAAGTTACTGTTGATAGGTAACGGCGATCTCAAAGACGAAATCAAAGACAGAGTTAACAAAATGGGATTAGAAGACAAAATCCTGTTTTTAGATGGCACAAATGATATCGGTGCACTGATGCAGGCGATGGATGTTTTCCTTTTACCTTCAAAATTTGAAGGATTGGGTATCGTAGCGGTAGAAGCACAAGCATCCGGACTTAAGGTATTTGTATCTGATGCGGTGCCAAAAGAAGTTGGTTTAACAGAAAACATCTGCTTTTTACCGATTGATGATGAGTCAATCTGGGTTGATGAAATACTTGATGCACATAATCACGAACGTAAGGATGAGAGTGATAGTATAGTAAGAAGCGGATACGAAATTAAAGAGATTGCAAAAACGATTGAGAACTTGTATCTGAATCTATAGTTTGGGAGATAGAAATGAATGTTCTTGTAATAGGCGGTGGAGCGTGGGTGGAAACCTCTTCGCTCGGAAACACATTTTCAAATTTCTTTGAAAATTGGGAAGACACTGAATTTTATAATCTTTATTTTCGTGGAACTCTTCCTCAGAATAACGTATGTGACAATTATTTCAGTATAACAGATATGTCGATTCTGAAAAATTTCTTTACACCAAAAAATATCGGTTGCAGAGTACAGAAAAAAAGTCAGAGCAAGAGTGTCGATGTTGCATCACGCGAAAAAAAGCTTATTTCGTACATTCATAAATTTAATTTAAAACTTGTTTATAACTTTGAAGACTTTCTTTGGAGAACGGATAAATGGAAAAATGAAAAGCTCGACGAGTTTTTGAAAGAAGCTGACCCTGATATTGTTTTTACCTTTGCCAGCGGTAACAGCAATATAGTCCGTTCTGTGGAATATATTAAGAAAAACTCAGGTGCAAAAATAGTAACTTTTATTGCAGATGATGTCCATAATGAATATTTAAATAAGCACGACAAAATGGGCAGACGTCTGGAAAAGAACCTTGATGTTCTGTTTAAGATATCAGATAAGATATATGGTATTTCTGAGCAGATGTGTGAGAAATACACCGTACTTACAAATAAAGAAGTGAGTTTGCTGAAAAAAGGTTGTAAAGAGTTTACTCCTTTAAAGCAGACCTATGAATTGCCACTAAAAATTGTTTATGCGGGAAATCTTTTGTACGGAAGAGATAAGACTTTGGCTCAGCTTGCTAAAGAGCTCCACCGTATTAACTCAGATTCTACAAAAGTACAGCTGGAGATATACAGCGGAAGCGAAGTGTCTCAGGAGATGAAAAATGAGCTTGAGTATGAAGGCACTTCGTTGTTTATGGGAGAATGCCCGTATAGTGAGATAACAGAGATTTTAAGAAATGCTGACGTTGTTCTACACGCAGAATCATTTGAAGATGATAATATAGAATTGGTGAAATATTCGTTTTCAACCAAAGTGATAGATTGTCTGCAAAGCGGAAACTTGGTTATGGCTATAGGGCCTGAGTGTGTGTCTTCTATTAAGTATACAAAGTTGATTCCCGGTGCGATAGTGATCGATGACAAGGAAAAAGTATTTGAAACTGTTTCAGGTTTAGTCAACGAGTCGCCTGATAATTGGAAATTAAAAGCAGAGAGCATACGAGAGTTTGCGTTATTAAATCACGATGGAAATAACAACAGAAAGAAATTGAGAGCTGAATTTTTAGAGCTTATGGGGTGAAAAAATATCAATGTGGCCTTTTTATGTATTGGTGTTTGTTCCGCTTACTATACAGATTGTTGCCATAAAAGGTATTGATTACAAAAAGAAAAATAAATTTGCGATGATATTTTTCTTTTTGTGGTTGATGGTCTTAATAGTTTTAAGGCACAAAACAATCGGCAACGATACAATTAACTACATGAATATCTTTGGCAAGATATGTTATATGAATTTTTCTGAGCTGTACTCGTTTTCCAGTGAGATAGGCTATGTTATGTTAAACAAGATTGTCTCATTTTTTACGCACAATCCTCAGATTATGATAGCGGTGATAGGAGTTCTGACGATAGTGCTGTTTGTGCCTACGTATCTTAGATTACTTGAAGATACAGGCCTGACAGTTGCGTTGTTCTGTATTATGTCAACATTTACAATGTTCTTCTCAGGTCTTAGACAGATGCTTGCTATAGGTATAGGTCTGATAGCATATCATTTTGTACGAAAAAAGAATATCTGGTTATTTTTGTTGTTTGTATTGATTGCATTTACTTTTCACAACAGCGCGATTATGCTATTGCTTATGTATCCGATATACCACACAAAAATCACAAAAAACTGGTTGTATTTTGTTGTGCCTGCAATGGTGTTGATATTCATTTTTAACAAACAGATATTCTCTTCACTGACATTTTTGATGAGCGAATCTACTCGTTTTGTCGGTGATATAGAATCGACAGGTGCTTATACCATGATTATCCTGTTTGTATTATTCGGAGTTTTCTCGTATATCGTTCCGGACGAAAGCAAAATTGATGACGAAACAAGAGGACTAAGAAATTTTCTGTTGCTTTCTATTGCGTTGCAGATGTTTGCTCCTGTAAACTTTTTGGCTATGAGAATGAATTATTATTACATTATTTTTATTCCGCTTCTGATACCTAAAATTATTAAATATCAGAAAGATGAATTTGGTAATGTGGGTTTTATCGCCAGAAATTGTATGGTTGTCTTTTTTATAGCATACTTCCTGTATTCCGCACATATGGGAGTCGGACTTAACACATTCCCATATAAGTTCTTCTGGGAGAATTCGCTATGAGAGTTGTACAGATAAATGCTACCTGTGGAAAAGGAAGTACAGGTAAGATAGCTGTTGATATAAGCCGGATGTTGACGGATAAGGGTATAGAAAATTATATTCTATACAGCAGTCCGACTTCGGATTATCCCTTGGGATTACAGTGTTCTGATGATAAATATATAAAGCTTCAGGCATTAAAATCCCGTGTTATGGGAAACTATGGTTTCAATTCAAGTAAAGCAACCCAAAAGATAATTGCTCAGTTGGAGCGGATCAGACCGGATATAGTGCATTTACATAATATCCATGGTCACGATTGCAACTTAAGATTGCTATTCAAATATTTCAAAAAGAACAGAACAAAGCTGTTCTGGACATTTCACGATTGTTGGGCATTTACAGGATACTGTACTTATTTTGATATGGCAAAGTGTGACCGCTACAAAACCGGTTGCGGTAATTGCCCTCAAAAAAACACTTACAGCTGGATTTTTGACAAAAGCAGTAGCCTGTATCAGAAGAAGAAAGAACTGTTTTCGGGGCTTGACTTAACTATCATTACTCCGTCGCAGTGGCTTTGTGACCTTGTTGCACAGTCTTTTTTAAAAGACTATCCTGTTAAAGTTATCCACAATGGGATAGATTTAAATGTATTCAAACCAACTTATGGTGGCTTCAGGGAGAGATACTCTATCGAGTCTTCTCAGAAGGTTTTGCTGGGAGTAGCTTCCGAGTGGGAGAAGAGAAAAGGTCTGGATGTATTTATTGAGCTGGCAAAACGTTTGGGCGGCAGATATAAGATTGTTCTTGTTGGCACTGATGACGCTATTGATTCTAGTCTGCCTGAGTCTATAATTTCGATTCATCGCACAAATAATCAGACTGAACTTGCACAAATCTATACTGCTGCTGATGTGTTCCTGATTCCAACGAGAGAGGATAATTTTCCGACGGTTAATCTCGAATCTCTGGCTTGTGGTACACCTGTTATTACTTTTAATACGGGAGGAAGTGCAGAGAGCTTAGACTCATCGTGTGGATGTGTGGTTAAGTGTGATGATGTTGATTCTATGGAGATGGAAATCAAAAGAATTTGTGAGAGCAACACGTTTTCATCACAGGCGTGTGTTGAGCGGGCAAATCTCTTTGATAAAGAAAAAAAGTTTGTACAGTATATAAAGTTGTACGAGGAGGTATTCGATTGAACAGTCTTCAAAGCACCGAGCTTGAGATATTAAAAGCTTTTATTGGTGTTTGTGAGCAGCTGAAAATCAAATATTTTCTGGTATGCGGAACCGCATTGGGTGCCGTGAAATACAATGGTTTTATCCCATGGGATGATGATGTGGATGTCGGTCTCTATAGAGAGGATTACGAAGAGTTTTGTAACAAAGCACAGGCGTTGTTACCTGACTACTATTTTTTGCAGACATACAAAACAGATAATAAGTTCCCTTGTATATACTGTAAAATAAGAGATTCCAGAACCACATACATAGAAAAGAGTATGTCGTCACTTAACATAAATCATGGTGTTTATATAGATGTTTTTCCACTTGACGGATATCCTAAAAATAAAGAAGAATCCGCTATTTTGGAGAAACAGAAACGAATTCATGAGTTAAAGCTAGCGAGTGCTTTTAAGACTACAAAACAGCATTCTCTGAAATCAAAGATATTTTTAAAGATTGAGCGAATGCTGGGATATCACAGAAGAACTGCTAAGACAGTCCTCAAGCTTGAAAAAATTCTATCTCAGTGGAGAATTGAAGAATCAGAGCTTGTTTGTAATCATGGCAACTGGCAGGGAAAACTTGAGTATGCGCCAAAATCTCAGTATGGTGAAGGTGTACTTGTTGACTTTGAGGGAATCAAGGTAAGGGTTCCTGAAAACTATGATGAGTATCTCACTCAAAAATATGGTGACTGGAGAGCTGAGTTGCCTAAGGAACAGCAGATAGGTCATCATTATTACGAGATAATGGATTTAAATACTCCGTATAAAAAATACGTCCGAAAAAGCTTTGGCGGGAGTATTAAAATTATACGTTAAGATGCTAAAACAATCGCACACAATGTGCGTCGATATAAAAATATATTTATAAGGAGGAAGAAACAATGAAAAAGTTTCTTGCAATCACACTGGCAGTATTGATGCTCGTTTCAGTATTGCCTATGTCCGCATTTGCAGCAAGCTTTGATACTTCTGTTTCTAATGATTACTTCTCAGTAATTTCTAAGAAAGAGTATAACCTGGCTCCAGGTGCAACAGAAACAGAATTAGTACTCAACAGTGCTGCAGGTGACGACCGTAAGGTTGCTCATATTTTTGAGGTCGATACTAAAAATGATCAGATTCAGGTGTTACCTGGTTATTATGGTATCGAAAATCTCGATCCAGACAACCTCGCACTTGATGGCGTTGCTGACAAGAGCGTATATTGGAAATCTGAGCAGCTTACAAAGACTGTAGCTTATTACGAAGGTTTAGGCTACAACGTAGTAGGTGCTATGAATACAGCTCTTGCATACGATTCAAACGCACCATACGGCTACATGGTATACAACGGTGTTGTACTTGGTACACCTGAGGTTCACAAGGGTGCACAGACATACCTTGCTATTGATGCAGAGGGTAACTGTGAGCTTCGTTTAATGAGCACTCCACTTGATGGTAGTGAAGTAACTGCTATTTCAGCAAACTTTGGCTGGCTTGTTAAGGATGGCGTACTCGTAAGCAAGAGTGTTGAGCGTACAACATCAGACGCTTCCCGTTCAATGATCGGTATCAAAGCGGACGGCACACTCGTATTCTGTCAGGTAGACGGACGTAATGCTCCTTTCTCTACAGGTCTTTCTAACTATGAGATGGGCGAAATGATGTTATCAATCGGTTGCGTTAACGCTGTTAACTGTGACGGTGGTGGCTCATCTACTTTCGTTTCTAAGCGTGAGGGTGAAGAGGCTAACGTGATGCGTTCAGTTCCTTCAGATGGTTCTGAGCGTCCAACTATCAACAGCGTAATCCTCGTATCTAAGGCTGTTTCTACAGGTGAGTTTGATCACGCTGTTCTTACAACTGATTATGAGTACTATGCACCTGGCACAAAGGCTACAATGACTATCAAGGGCGTAGACGCTGCAGGTTCACCTGCTGAAGTTCCTGCTGAAGGTATTTCATGGCAGCTTTCAGATTCAAGCTTTGGTACAGTAGTAGATGGCGTGTTCACATCTAATGGCACTAAGGGTGATGTAACAGTACAGATGTTATACAACGGCAACGTAGTTGGTGAAAAGACTATCTCTATCGTTGACCCTGATGTATTTGCACTTGCAGTTGACGAAACTGTTCTTCCATACGGCAAGAGCATGGCTCTCGAATTTGCATGTACATACGGTGCTGATGACTGGGACGTTTGTGTTGATGGTGCTTATACAGTAGCACTTTCGGATGATACAGCTGCTACAATGGATGGTAACACACTTACAGCTACAACTGATGAAAGCGTAAAGGGCGTTACAGTAACAGTTACATATAAACCAAACACTGCTGTAAAAGATACTTTATTAGTAACTTACGGTAAGGGTTCAGAGGTTATCTACGACTTTGAAGATGGCACAACAGCAGGCTTCGTAGGTTTTGATGAAGCTAAGCAGTGGTGTATCGACAACGGCGTTAACAACACCTTAGTTGGTTCGGATCCACTTGGCGGTCAGTTTAATGAGCAGGTTGACGGTTACACTGCTGTATCTGACGCAAGCAAAGGCGAGCCAGTAAGAAATGGTAACCATGCTCTTGCATGGAAAATTGACAACACAAATGCTACATTTGGTAACTGGACATATAACGTTATCTTTAACGTTGGTGAAACTATTGTTTTAAGAGACGTTGCAAATGGTAAGAATGCTACAACTCTTGGTATGTGGTTATACATTCCTGAGGGTGCAGCTGGTCTTGCATTCCAGTCACAGCTTTATACTAAGAGTGGCGACTCATATACACATTGTCAGAGCCACTTTACATTTAAGACAAAGAGCGGTACTGTAAAGAACCTCAACTCTTGTACTGAGGCTGATATCCCTGAATCAAGATGGGTATATGCTTCTATCAGTCTTACAGCTTATGACTATGTATGTACACCTATAGCTTCTTTTGAGGGCAACGCACGTACACCTTCTTTCATTCGTACATACATTAAGCCTACTGTTCCTGCAGTTCATACATTCTACATCGATGACATTACTCTCGATTACAGCTCGGCTGTTGATGACAGAATCGCTCCTGATATCTCTAACGTAAGCTATACTACAGCTGACGAGTCAGTAGCTTTAGCAGATGGTGCTACTATCAACGGAAACACAATAGCTTTCTCTGCTACTGTTTCTGACAATACAAAGCTTGACTATTCAACAGGTAAAATCTATGTTGATGGCAACGAGCTTACAAATGTTACATGCTCAGGCAAAACTCTTGCAAGTGAGGGTGTAACACTCACATCAGGTGCTCACGAAGTTGCTTTTGAGGTCAAAGATGCTCTTGGCAACCCAACTAAGGTTGTAAGAAATATCACAGTAGCTGGTGATAGCGTTGTTACACTTTCAGGTCACAACGATTCAGGCAAGCTCCCTGAAATTGATTCAGTTTACTTTGTAGATATTAACACAAACGTAGCTGATGTAAATAAACTTACAACAGTATTAAAGCTTCAGACAGCAAACAATTGGGAAACACAGGGTGCTGTTGTTGCTGACGGCTTTGATGCTAAGTTTGAATATAGCGAAATGACAAATCTCTTAACAGTAACTGTTGAGAGAAATGGCGAGGCTGTTGATGAGACAGCTACAACTCTTGTTTCAATTCCTGTTCGTCTTTGGTCTTGGAATACATATAACCATGTAACTGGTGAAGTTGTTACTCCTGATGCTCAGTTTGCAACAGGTTACTGTCCGATTGTAACAGTAGACTGTGACGTAGTTCAGGGTAGTGTTGAATACGTTAAGAATGTTAACGCAGGTTACCTTGGCGCATTCGGCGGAAGCATTTCTGTTACTACAAATATTAACGACAATGTAAATCCTTGGCATAAGCATACTGCAACAGCAGTTGAAGACAAGGCTGCAACATGTACAGAAGACGGTTACACAGGCAGAACATACTGCGAAGTATGTAGCTCAATCGTTGATTATGGCACAGTAGTTGAGGCTAAGGGCCATAATCATAAGGTGGATATCCAAAATGCTCAGATTGCTTGTGAGTGTGGCGATACTATTAAGTCTACAGGTATTATCGAGGTTGAGGGTAAGTCTTACTATGCAATCAACGGTAAGCTTGTTAACGGCTGGCAGTTCATCGAAACTGACTGGTACTACTTTGACAGCAAGACTTACGCATCAGTTTCTACATACAACAACGGTGTTGTAACTTATGAGTTTGAAGAAGATGGTAAGTTAAAGTCAGGCGTATGGCATAAGACTTCACGTGGTAACAGATACTACTACGGTCCTTCATATTACAAGGCAACTCAGGCTGACCTTAAGGTTGAAATTGATGGTAATACATATTACTTCGGTAAAGATGGTTACTGCTTCACAGGTAATAAGTTCGTACTTTTATCCAACCAGGCTCATTTCCAGTGGTACCAGTTTGACGAAAACGGCGTACTCCTTGGCGAGTGGGATTACACAGGTCTTGCAAAGCAGAATGGCTACACTTACTGTGTAGTTGACGGTGTATCAGGACTTGGTATGTTCTATATGGATGGTGCATATTACTACACTGCAGCTGCTAACTACTTTGCTGCTGTTACAAATATTGAGCGTAATTGTTATGTAACAAACTGTCTGCTCCCAGTTGATGACTATCGTTTCGGTGCAGACGGTAGAATGCTTGATAACACAGTATGCTGTGTTGACAATGTACTCTACTACTATGTACTCGGTAAGGTTTCACAGGGTACAGGTACTGTTACTATCAACGGCGAAGAGTGGTCAATCGATGAAAACGGTAAGGTTGACTTTACAGGTACAATGACTGATGCAAGCGGTCAGACTCTTGACTACGTTAACGGTGAACACAAATATATCCCTAAGAACGGCGTTGTTGGTGATTACTTCTATGTAAACGATGTTGTTCAGAAGGCTTACCAGTTAGTTGAGTTTGAGGGTAACTACTACTTCATCAATGACTATAATAAGATTGCTAGAAACGGCAAGCTCTACTTAAATGATAAGTTTGTAGCAGGTCACACATATCCAAACGGTGACCCAATGAAGCCGGGTCTTTACGAGTTTGACAAAGACGGTAAGATGGTTATTCTTAACGGCGTTGTTGGTGAGTACTACTATGTAAACGGTATCGTTCAGAAGGCATGGCAGTTAGTAGAGTTCGAGGGTGACTACTACTTCATCAACGACTACAACAAGCTTGCTAGAAACGGTAAACTCTACTTAAGCGAGAAATATGTAAGTGGTTTCACATATCCAAACGGCGACCCAATGCAGCCTGGTCTTTACGAGTTTGATAAAGACGGTAAGATGGTTATTCTTAATGGCGTTGTTGGTGAGTACTACTATGTAAACGGCGTTGTTCAGAAGGCATGGCAGTTAATAGAGTTCGAGGGTGACTACTACTTCATCAATGACTACAACAAGCTTGCTAGAAACGGTAAACTCTACTTAAGCGAGAAGTTTGTAGCAGGTCACACATATCCAAACGGTGATCCAATGCAGCCTGGTCTTTACGAGTTTGATAAAGACGGTAAGATGATTATTCTTAATGGTGTTGTAGGTGACTACTACTATGTAAATGGCGTTGTCCAGAAGGCATGGAAGTTAATTGAGTTTGAAGGTAACTTCTACTTTATCAACGACTACAACAAGCTTGCTAAGAACGGTAAGCTCTACTTAGGCGAGAACTTTGTAAAGGGCTTTACTGATGCAAACGGTAATCCATTAAAGCCAGGTCTTTATGAATTTGCTGCAGACGGCAAGATGATTCTTAACTAAAATAAAAAGCCCCGCTATAGCGGGGTTGCGGCACAGGTTTAGAGCCTCCTCGTGGCGTGCCGTGGTAACATGTGATAGCATGGCAAAGACTAAACGAAAACTTACTTCCTGCGGAGGTACTATGAATAGATATAAAAGAGCGATGTTAAAACTGTACTATAAATTTCTTGGTAGATTCAGACCTGAGAAGTATAAGGAGAAATATCCTCTGTTTTTAAGACAAATCGGTATCAATATTTCAGAAAACTACTACAGTACAAAACATGGTTTTATAGCTCCGTCGGTTGTATTCGATGCGAATGACTACTCGCTGATTTCTATTGGAGATGTGACAACTATATCATCCGAGGTTGTTTTTCTGACACACGATTATTCAATATCAAAAGGGCTTAAAATGATTGACCCGAATTTAAGTGGCAGATTTTTAAGACCAATCAGCGTTGGAGCTAATTCGTTTATTGGTATGAGAACCATTCTTTTGCCTGGTACTTCAATCGGTGACAATGTTATTGTGGGTGCCGGCTCTGTTGTGAAAGGTACTTTCCCTGATAATGTTGTTATTGCCGGTAATCCTGCAAAAATATTGTGCTCAACTCAGGAATGGGCACAACGTCATATCGAGCTTTCAGATTACGATAAAATATGACGCTGTTCTGCGAGGTGAATTTATATGACAGAACCTTTGGTTAGCGTTATAGTGCCGATATATAATGCAAAGCAGTATTTGCCTCAGTGCATAGAATCGGTGCTTAATCAGAGTTACAATAATATAGAGCTTATCCTTGTAGATGACGGCTCTACAGACAACTCGTTTGAGGTATGTAACGAGTATTGTAAAAGTGATAATAGGGTCATAGCAGTCCGTCAGGAAAACACAGGCGTATCAGGTGCGAGAAACAAGGGGATTGATTTAGCCAAGGGGGAGTACATAGCCTTTGTCGACAGCGATGATGAGCTGATGGCAGATGGAATAAAGCTTTTGGTTGAGGATGCCATAAAGTATGATGCTGATATGGTATCGGCGGTAAAACGAATTATCAACCCTGACGGTTCTGTATATAGTCCGTATGATGACGGCAAATGTATGATATATGAAGGTGTTGAGTCGGTAGAGCTTTCGCTCGATGGAGAAAGACAGACAAACTCTGCATGTGCAAAGCTTTTTAAAAAGAGTTTTTTAGGTGACATCAGATTTGCTGAGGGTCGCAGTATTAATGAAGACGGATTCTTCCTTTTTGAGTGCTATGTAAAACTTCCTAAGCTTGTACAGCACAACATTTGTATTTACAATTATTACGTCAGGAGTAATTCATCTACCAGAAGCGGTTTTTCAGAAAAATATTTCGATATGCTCTACTTTTGCGATAGAAAAAGAGAGATAATCAACGAGCTGTTTCCTCAGCTCAACCAAAAAATGACTAACCAAGAGGTTACTACAAATATCTTCTTTCTAGAGGCTTTGTGTAAGACTAAGGATAAAGCGTACACAAAGTATCAGAAGGATAGTATAAAACTGATAAGAAAAAATTATAAATCTTACACTACCATGAATGAACACGAAAGGAAGATGGCACGTATTATCAGATACGGATTTTATCCTCTGTATAAAGTTGCTGTCAGATTGGTTTATTACAGGGGTTTGTAAGAAACGTACCAAAAACGGGTATATAGATGATATGTTAAACTGTTGGTTTATGTATCATACACTTTTTAGGCGAAGGAAAGAACAATGGCGAACAGAGTGTTAAAAAATGCATCGTGGATAGTCGGTTGTAAGATTGTGCAATCGATAATTACATTCCTTATAGGAATGTTAACAGCCAGATATCTCGGACCATCCAATTATGGTTTGATCAGCTATGCATCGTCTGTTGTTGCATTTGCTCTTCCTATAATGCAGCTTGGTTTTAATTCCACTTTGGTTCAGGAGTTTATTGAAAAACCTGAAAAAGAGGGAAAAATCTTAGGCACATGTCTGACGCTGAATATTCTTTCTGCTATCGCCTCAATTGTCGGCGTTACATCTTTTGCCTATATTGCTAATCCCGATGAAACAGAAACCGTAATTGTTTGTTTCTTATATAGCCTTACGCTTTTGTTCCAGGCTGTAGAAATGACACAGTACTGGTTTCAGGCTAAGCTTTTATCTAAGTATCCGTCAATAGTTGCTTTAATAGCTTATGTTGTTGTAGCTGTATATAAAATATATATTCTGGTATCCGGAAAGAGCATACGCTGGTTTGCTGTTTCTCACGTTATCGAAGTATTTGTTATTGCGATACTGCTGATTGTTTTATTTAAGAAGCTGAGCAAGCAGAAACTGTCTTTTTCGTGGGAACTCGGAAAGCAGATGTTTAATAGAAGTAAATACTATATTACTTCCAGTATTATGGTTGTTATATTTCAGCAAACTGACAGGATAATGCTCAAGCTGATGCTTGATGAAGCACAGACAGGATACTATTCTGCGGCAATCACATGTATAGGTATCACCAGTTTTGTGTTCAGTGCGATTATTGATTCAGCAAGACCGTCAATTCTTGAAAGCAAGGTGAGCTCGAAGGATAGGTTTGAGAAGAAAACAGTGGTTTTGTTTTCTGTTATTACAGCACTTTCTTTGGCTCAGAGTATAGGAATGACACTGCTTTCAAAGCCGATAATTCTTATAGTTTATGGAGAAGCTTTTCTACCGGCGGTACCTGTGCTGAGTTGTGCGGTGTGGTTTGTAACATTCGGTTATTACGGAATGGTCAGAAATATCTGGATTCTGGCGGAAGGCCAGCAAAAGTACCTTTGGATTATCAATCTGTGCGGTGCTGTTATGAATGTTATAGTTAATCTGATACTTATTCCATTGTATGGAGCCGTAGGAGCGGCGGTAGCATCAGTTATTACGCAGTTCTTTACAAATTTTGTTTTGTGCTTTGTAATCAAGCCGATAAGAAAATGCGGTTATCTTATCCTTAAGTCCTTCAACCCAAAAAATTTAGTGGCGTTTGTTAAGAAAAGGGGCTTTTGATAGTATATTGGTAAAATTTTTCAAGTAGGTGATTAAAATGAAAATAAAAAATATATTAATTATGGTCATAACAATTATGATGGTGTTTATTTTAGCAGGCTGTAACAACGACTCTGACACAGCTACTCCTTCTCAGGCAACACCTGATAGTGTAGTATCACCGTGGGAAAACGGTGGCAAACAGCCTAAGGATTATACTTATGAAGAGTTTGAAGCTTTGAGTGCTGAACAACAGTTGGAGTTTCAGGAGTCTTTTAAATCCACAGATGAATTCAACGAGTGGCTTAACAAAGCTCAGTGGGTTGCTGTAGAAGTTCCGTGGGAAAACGGTGGCAAACAACCTGAGGATTACACATGGGAAGAGTTCGAAGCATTGAGTGATGAACAGCAGATGGCTTTTCAGAATAGTTTTGAAGACAATAAAGATTTTGAAAATTGGTATTATAAGGTAAGTCCGTAAGACTGACAAATTTTACGAGTAATGTATATTGTCTTTAGCATTTTTACTAATATTTTTTATAATTATTTTTGTTGACTATAAAGATATTTGTGATACAATTATAGTGTATAGTGTTATACGTTGCGATCTCCGACGTACCGAAGGTTTATTGGTTCAGAGATTATTAAGGGGGAACTATGGAGGAGAAAATCACTAAAAATAATAAATCTGTGATAGAAATAGATATCAAAAGAATATGGCAAGCAGTGTGGAGCAGATTCTGGGTTGTATGTCTTTGTGCAATTTTGAGTGCAATAATCGCTCTTGCTGGTACAGTTTTCTTTATAACTCCAAAGTATCAGTCTTCCACTATGTTCTATGTTAATAATAATTCCGTGTCGGTGGGCGATGCATCTTTCAGCTTGACTTCATCTGACATTACGGCGGCGAAGAGTCTCGTAGATACTTATATAGTTATCCTCAAGTCCAGAGCGTGCTTAAATGATGTAATCGACTATGCCGGAGTGGATATGACCTACAACGAGCTCAAGGATATGATTTCGGCGGCATCAGTAAACTCAACGGAAATCTTTGAGATAGTAGTCACAAGCACAGATCCTGCCGAGGCAGAGACTCTTGCTAAAGCGATTGCGTACATCCTTCCAAAGAGAATTTCCAGAATTGTTGAGGGAACGGCTGCTAATGTCGTTGACGATGCGGTGAGAGCATCGCATCCAAGCTCTCCGAGTAATGTTAAGAACACTGTTATAGGTTTTCTTATCGGATTACTTATCAGCGTGGGTATAATAGCGGTTCGTGAGATTTTTGATACAACAATTAAGACTGAAGAAGATTTACAGCAGTGCTGTGAACATCCGATACTCGCTTCTGTTCCTGATATGATGGAAAACAGTAAATCCAGCGGTTATTATGCGTATTCAAATAGTAAACGAAGTCGTTCTACAAAGCGTGTTTCTTCTGATAGTAAAAAGGCGATTATCGGAAGAGAAATCAGCTTTGTTGCATCAGAGGCATATAAGCTGCTCAGAACAAAGTTACAGTTCTCGTTTGTCGATGAGATTACTTGCCCTGTAATCGGTGTTTCGAGTGCGATGGCAGGCGAAGGTAAGAGCTTAACATCTATTAATCTTGCGTACTCACTTTCACAGCTTGATAAGAGAGTGCTTTTGGTTGATTGTGATATGAGACGTCCTTCGTTGTCAACAAAGCTTATTATCAATAAATCACCTGGTCTTTCAAACTACCTGACAGGGCACAGTGACATTAGCTCCATTATTCAGGTTTGCTCCTTGGATGATGAGAAAAGCTTTAATGTAGTGGCATCAGGAGACAACCCTCCTAACCCGATTGAGCTTTTGAGTAGCTCAAAAATGGCTAAGATGCTCCAGAACTTGAAAGATGTTTACGACTATATTATTTTAGACCTTCCTCCTGTAGGCGAGGTTAGTGATGCGATGGTAGCAGCTAAGCACACTGATGGTATCCTGCTTGTAGTAAGACAGGATTACTGTAGCTCAGTTGTTCTTTCAAATGCTATTTCACAGTTTGAGTTTATCGAAAGCCGTATCCTCGGCGTAGTTCTCAACTGTGTTGGTGAGAGTACAGGTAAGTATTCACGGTATGGTAAGGGATACTATTCAAAGTATTCTAAATACAGCAAGTCGTACGCATCTGCTTATGCAAGAGCGAACAAAAGAGTAAACGAAGACAGTAGACGTCGTAAAGGTTAAAAATCCTCTGGACGTGTGATATAAGCATTTATTTTATCTATAATAATATTGGAGATGATTAATATGAAAAAAGTATTATCTTTAGTAATGGCATTTGTTTTGGCACTCACAATAACTATCAGTGCTACAGCAGCAACATTTGTTCCAAGTATCGAGAACAAAGGCGCTCCTGAACTTATTATCCTTGACGAAACTGATGAAGGTTTTGTTGTAGGCTATATTACTGACAAAAATGGTGATAAGCTCACAACAGAGTATCTTGAATGTTTCATTATCACATCTATCACTGAGGCGCTTGATAAGAATTCTGACGTTCCTGATAGCATCAGAAATCAGCTTGTTGACCAGTACAACAAGATTTGTGAGGATTCAACAAAACTTTCAGAGCTTTGTCCTGAACTTGATGAGATTGTAAAAAACAAATGGGGCAAGGATAAGTCTGTAGATGACCTTGTTATCAAGGATTTCTTTGATATCTCAGGTGAATGCGACGAACTTGAGAAGCATCTTTCTGAGGATGGCTCAACTCTTGAGCTTACATTCAAAGTAGGCGTTGCGGGCGATACATTTATTACTGCTATGGTTTACGTTGATGGTAAGTGGCAGCCTGTTGTAGATACTATCAACAACGGTGACGGTACAGTTACAGTTAAGTTCTCAAAGATTTGTCCGGTTGCTTTCTTAGTACCTGGTACAGGTGAGAATTCAAGTGTTGTTTCTCCAATTACTGCTGATACATCAAGTGTATTTGTATGGAGCGGTATTATGGTGCTTTCACTTGTTGCTATTGTAGCTTTAGTTATCTATCGTCGTAAAGTTAATGGCTAAGCTTATGGCTAAAAATAATAAAAAAGCACCGCTGTTTACAACTGTGCTCATAATAGTTCTTGTCGCTGTAGTAGCTTTTTCAGGCTTTAAGATTTATGAAAGTCTGAATAGTGACCCTCAGGTTCAGGGTGATACTGAGCCTAGTACAAAGACCGTAACGGTTGATGGGGTCGATTATTTTCCACGACAGGATATAACAGTACTTATGCTTATGGGTATCGATGAGCGTGGTGAGGTTAAAAAGTCCGAATCATATAACAACACGGGTGAAAACGATATGGTTGCCCTTGCTGTATTTGACGAACAGGATAAGTCCTACAGTGTGCTTGCGTTGAACCGCGACACGATGATGGATATTTATGCGTTGAGTGTCACAGGCCAGCCAGCTGGTACGATTTATGGTCAGCTTGCACTTGCTCACACTTTTGGTACAGGACTTGAGGATAGCTGTGAAAATACCGTCAGAACAGTTTCTGACTTTTTGTCGGGTGTCACAGTAGATTACTACCTGTCAATGAATATGGACGCTATCGCTATCCTTAACGATGCTGTTGGTGGCGTAACTGTAACTGTTGATGACGATTTTTCAAAGGTTGACGACACTATTTCAAAAGGCGAAGTTACTTTAAACGGTGAGCAAGCATTATCCTTTGTCCAGACCCGTAAGGACGTATCTGATGAGCTGAATATCAGCAGAATGGAGCGTCATAAGGAGTATATGGAAAACTTCGTTTCCGCTTTCAATGCGAAAGTTAAGGAAAGCGATACCTTCGTGCTTGAAACTTACGAAAAGGTTGCACCGTACATTGTGTCGGATTGCTCTATCAACTCTATGAGTGCTATGCTGAATCGTTATGCTGACTACACCTTGCGTGAGGTAGTAACTCCTGTCGGCGAGAATGTACTCACAAGCGATTATGTTGAGTTTTATGTTGATGAAGAACAGCTCCAGAAACTCATCACCAAAATGTTTTACAAAGAAAAGTAATATATAATTAAAGCCTGCTTATCTTCTGATAGGCAGGCTTTTTTGTGCTTTTGATAAATCGGGATAAAATCATTTATTGTGTGAGGATAAAATATCATTTATATCTTTTTGAATCTGTTGTTTGAGTTGAACGAGGCTATCAAACTTTTTTTCAGGACGGATAAAGCGTAACAACTCAGTTTTTACATTTCTTGAGTACAGGTTACCTGATTCGAAATTAAGCAAATGTGTTTCGCAAAGTGGTTCACTGTCACCGACCGTCGGATGAGTGCCGATATTTGTCGCACCAAGATAAACCCTGTCATCGATAACAACCCTACTTGCGTATACTCCGAATTTTGGGGTGACAATACCCGTATTCAGCGGTTGATTTATGGTAGGAGTTTTTATTGTTGTACCAATATGGTTACCGCTTGTGATCTTTGAGGTTACTGAAAAGTTGTAAGAAAGCATTGCATTTGCGTCCTCAATTTGACCATTAGTGATACACTGTCTTATTCTAGTTGATGAGATTGGCTCGTTTTGATATTCAACGGGTTTACGTTTGCACGAGTCAATTTTTAGTTTATGACACATTGCTATAAGGTCATCAGCATTAGCGTTACCGCCTTTGCCGAAATGATAGTTAAAACCGGCGATTACAAATTTTGCATTTAGCGTATCATAGAGCACTTCTTTTACAAAGTCATTCGCTGTCATTGAGCAAACCTCGTTGAAATCGATGCAAAAAACATACTCAACACCAAGTTTTTCAAACAAGTTGAACTTTTCCTCATTAGTGGTGAGCAGTTGCTTTTTGTTGCCGCTCAAGATGTAGGCTGGACTGTCTTTAAAAGTCAGCACAGTTGCTTTGCAAACATCAGAAGATGCGTTGACAGCTGTTGTTATTACATCCCGGTGACCTTTGTGAACACCATCAAAAAAACCAAGTGCCACTGATGTGTAGTATTTAGTTGGCTTCAAGGTGTCAAAAATCTGCATAGTAGGCTCCTTTCACAACATACAATGATTATAAATCAAAAGTAATGTATTTGCAAGGAGTTGAATTAATTGTATAGTGGTGAATGTGATGTTAAAAAATCCGAAGTGCTTGAAAAACATTTGCTTAATAATTATAAATTTTTAAGGAGATTTGTGATAGGCAGAACATATCTTAATCGCAGAATAGTATCATTTACAATAGGTCGAGGTGGACTGCTTCTGACAGGAGCTTTTCATGGTGCTGAGCGTATAACAGCAATGATGCTATATAAGTTTCTTGACGATGTGTGCATAAAAATGGAAAACGAAATCGATTTCTACAATGATGTAGCAAAAACAGGACTTACAGTTGTGCCGATGGTCAATCCTGATGGAGTTGAGATTAGCTGTAATGGTGTAAAAACTGCAGGTAATAATTCGGAGTTTGTCAGCGAGTGCTTGATTAAATCAGCTTTGCCTCATAAAAAGTGGCAGGCAAATGCAAGAGGTGTTGACATTAACCATAATTTTGATGCTGGTTATAATGAAGTGAAAGAAAAGGAACGGGAACTTGGAATCAACGCACCAATGCCGACACGTTTTGGGGGAGAATATGCAGAAAGCGAAAGGGAAACAAATGCTTTGTGTGAACTATGCAGAGAAAACAACTTCAAAGCTGCAGTGGCTTTACATTCGCAGGGGCGGGAGATTTACTATGATTATGGAAATAATACCCCCAATGTAAGCCGAGATTTGGCTGTGAAAATGGCAGAGATATCAGGATATACGATGTCACATCCACAGGGGATAGCTGTTGGTGGAGGCTTTAAGGATTGGTTTATCGAGAAGTTCAAACGTCCGGCTTTTACCATAGAGGTAGGCGAGGGCGAAAACCCACTGTCACCTGAAACATTTGACAGAGAATATCCGCGTGTTTCAAAGATGCTGAATTATCTGCTTGATTATTTAGTTGATAATTGAACACAAAAAAACAACGCACTGATTAAGTGCGTTGTTTTATATTAATCTTCTATATTGTCTTCCTGTAAGCTTTTTTTCAGGTTTTCGAAGAAGTTGTTGTGGTCTTCAAGTACCGGCTTGAAAGATGGTTTAACCTTATGTTCACTCGCTGCTATAGGCTCAGCACTACTGCTGTCAGCGTTTAAGTTAACGTGCTTTGCTGTTTTTGTAGCGGAGTAGATTTCCTCAGCTTCAACGTCATTATTCTCGCTTTCAAGAATCTTTTTAGCTTTTGATTCGTCAACAGGGCGAAATACCTTTGTTGAACCTGTTGGAGCGTCGTCAGTTGAAACGGATTGAGCTTCCTGCTTAGTTTCCATTTCTACGTCTTCGCCGTCATCAAATGGAGAGTCAGCAGGGTTCTGTTCTACAGGCTGGTGTTCAAAAACTTCCTCTTCTACCTCCGGTTCTTCGATCTCAACAGCACCGAAGTAAATCTGATACCATACAAGGAATACATATACAGTCCAGATTTTTCGTGAGTTATCTTCTTTTTCGTGGAAATGTTCATCGAGATATTCAACAAGAATGTTTGTGTTAAAGAACTTCTCGGCAGTCGGAGAAGTGAACATATCCTTGACAAGACCATAGTAGTGCTCGTCTTTGAGCCATACTCTTGTTGGAACAGGGAAGCCGAGCTTTTCTTTTTCAGCAGTAGCCTGTGGCAGATGGCGTAAAGCCGCCTGACGCATAGCATACTTTGTGTTATACTTGTTTACTCTCAGGTCTGTCGGAATAGTTGACGCTACCTTGAATACTTCTTTATCAAGGAACGGAACTCTAAGTTCAAGAGAGTTTGCCATACTCATACGGTCAGCTTTTAAAAGAATATCACCGACCATCCACATGTTGATGTCGAGATACTGCATCTTTGTTACATCATCATAGCGTCTTGCACGAGTGTAGTGACGTCTTACAAGGCGTGTTGGGTCAGTAGCCAGAGCAGAGTTCTTAAGCAAAGCCTTCTTCTGTTTCTGGTCATACATATATGCGTTACCGATGAAGCGTTTCTCCAGCGGATGAGTAGCACGGATGAGGTAATCTCTGCCCTTGATGTCAGGAAGCTTCTTGCAAACCCAGCAAATAGCTTTTCTGATACAGTATGGAACAATCTTCTGATAAAGGCTGAAAACTCGTGGGTCATTGTAGCAAGTGTAACCGCCGAACAATTCGTCAGCACCCTCACCTGAAAGTACAACCTTTACGTATTCGCTCGCAAGCTTTGCAACAAAGTAAAGAGCGATACAGCTAGGGTCAGCGAGTGGCTGGTCCATATGATACTGAACCTTTGGCACTGCGGCCCAGAATTCCTCAGATGAAATGAGCTTTGTGTGGTGCTCAACACCTAGCTCTTTGGAAAGATTCTCAGCCCAGCTGATTTCGTTATATCTCTCACCAAAGTCAAAGCCTACAGTGAAAGTTTTCTGGTCTTTAAAGTATGTTGAAACGTAGCTGCTATCAACACCTGATGAGAGGAAACAACCAACCTCAACGTCAGCAATCTTGTGAGCGTTGACTGAGTTTTCGAAAACTGCCTCAATCTTATCAACAGCCTCGTCCTCTGTCATCTCGTGGTCAGGCTTGAATTTAGCTTCAAAGTAACGCTGTGTTTCAACAACGCCGTCTCTAAACCACATAAAGTGACCAGGCAGTAAACAGTAAACATTCTTAAAGAATGTCATTGGCTGTGGGCAGTACTGGAATGAAAGGTAGTGGTCTAAAGCCTCTTCGTTAAACTCTTTTTTAAACTCAGGGTGCTCTAAAATACTCTTGATTTCAGAGCCGTAGCACAGGTTGTCGCCAATAACTGTGTAATGGAGCGGCTTAATACCAAAGAAGTCTCTGGCCAAGAACAGTGCCTTTGTTTCTCTGTTGTAAATAGCAAAGCCGAACATTCCGCGTAAGTGGTCGAACATTTCCTCGCCCCACTCTTCAAATGAGTGGATTAACACTTCACTGTCGGTATCGGTGTAGAAAGAGTGTCCGAGCTCGATAAGCTCTTTTCTCAAATCTTTGTAATTATATATCTCGCCGTTAAATGTGAGGACTAAAGACTTGTCCTCGTTGTAGATAGGCTGATGACCCTCGTCGAGGTCGATAATGCTCAGTCTTCTGAAGCCCATATTGATATAGTCATCAGAGAAAAAACCATCAGAGTCAGGACCTCTGTGAGTGATAACCTCAGTCATCTTTTTTATGGTGTTTTCACGCTGTTCTATTTGTCCTGTGAAGCCACAGATTCCGCACATACAGCAAAACTCCTTTCGTTTAAGCATTGGCTAAAACTGTTATTTCTAAAAATAATCATAATAAGAGTGAGTCAAGTATATCAAAAACCAGATTTTTAAGGGATTATTTTTACTCACTCTTTGTTAAAATACTCGTGAATCCGCCAGGATTCACTGCATTTTTGCCTAAATTGAGTCAAAATCCTCACCTAAAAAATTCTTCGACCTGAATCTTAAGTAGTTTATGGTGATTTTGGGTGGCTGAGAATACCATAAGGCTGACGCCTTGTGGTGTTCGATACGCTCAAAAGCGACGAAAATACTAAGATCAAGGCTGGTTCGGATATACTTGACTCACTCTAAACATTATAATTACTTACATAATAACATATAGTCGCAAAAACTGCAACAAATAATACATAAAAATATTACAGCTTTATTGCAGCAAAAAGATAATTGATGTATAATGCGTAATGCGGGTGCATCAGGAGAAAAATCAGCAAGTTGATGCACTATTAAAAGGCAGGTTATAATATGTTGGGAATGACAGGAACAATCGTAAATACTATAGCGGTGCTTATAGGTGGAGCTATCGGCTTGTTGTTTAAAAAAGCTATACCGCAGAGATTATCAGATACAGTTTTCAAAGGCTTGGGTCTTTGCACTGCTTTTATCGGTATCACAGGTGTTTTTCAGGATGGGGTGAATACGCTCGTTGTGATTATATCGGTAGTTTTGGGAGCTGTGATAGGTGAGGGTGTTGATCTTGATAAACGAGTAAATAATCTTGGCAAATGGCTTGAAAACAAGGTTAACAAAGCTGAGAACGAAAACGGCAAGGTTAGTATTGCACAGGGTTTTGTATCAGCAAGTCTGCTGTTTTGTGTCGGAGCTATGACAATTGTCGGCTCACTCCAGAGCGGTTTGGTAGGTGACCATACCACACTGTTTACTAAAAGTATCTTAGACTTTGTAGCAGCCATAATTTTTGCGAGCTCACTTGGAGCAGGAGTGCTGTTTTCAGCAGCATTTGTGTTTGTATATCAGGGTATTATGTCATTTGGTTCCTACCTTATCGGTAGCTTTTTTGCCGGTGGAGCAGATATGCTCACTAAGACTGCAGAGCTTACACCGTTTATGGTGACAGTTAACACAATGAACTGTGTCGGCTACATAATTATCATCGGTTTGTCGCTTAATATGCTAGGTATAACAAAGCTCAAGGTTATGAACTATGTGCCGGCAATATTTATGCCGATTATGCTTTGTCCGCTTGCAGATTTTATTATGACATTAGTATAGGTGGCTTATGACATACAGTTTTATGTTTTTCTTTAATAACGTGTTGCTTGGTGTGGGACTAGCGATGGACGCTTTTTCAGTATCTTTGGCAAATGGTCTTAATGAACCTAAAATGCGAAAGAGCAAGATGCTCTCAGTTGCTGTTACGTTTGCGGTTTTTCAGGCGATAATGCCACTCATAGGCTGGATTTGTGTACATACCGTTGTCGAGCATTTTAAGGTGTTTGAAAAGTTTATACCTTGGATTGCGCTAATATTGCTTTGTTACATCGGTGGCTCTATGCTTGTTGACGGCATAAAAAACAAGGATGAAAGTGACACCAAAAACGTGAAGTCGCTCGGTATTTTAGCGCTTATGGTACAGGGCGTGGCAACATCAATCGATGCACTGTCGGTAGGATTTACAATAGCCGGCTATGATTTTATGATGGCCTTGGTGTCGGCACTGATAATTGCATTAGTCACATTTGTGATTTGTGTAGCGGGCGTATATATCGGCAAACGCTTTGGCACAAAACTCAGTACAAAAGCTACGATATTCGGTGGAGTTATTCTGATTTTGATCGGTATCGAGATATTTGTTACAGGTGTTATTTAGCTTTCGTATTGCTCAAAGTATGACAGAATTTTCACTAAATGTATTCAGAAAGTTCAAAGGTAGTTCACAGCTAATTCACATCTTTTGAAAAAAAGTTGATATAATATAGTTGTACAAAGTTAAGGACCGCAACTTAATTTTGTATTGTTCTACCCTCCTCAATGTAGGCATAAGGCCTATCATTGTACCCCTCATTTTTATATGGGCTATATGCCCGAAACAAAAAACAAAAGCGTTGAGTTACCGCAAGACTCAACGCTTTTTGTTTTGTATACTTGTTATCGAATAATGAAATAGTTTGCTTTTTATTATCCTTAATGGTATAATTATACAGTAAATAACAAAACTGAGGAGTGTAGTTATGAAATTTAACGAATGTGTTGATAAGGTATCTACTTTTACTGATCTAAAACGTTTTGCTAATGAATATGTAATTGACTATAAAAGACTTTCTTTTGAAGAGTTGAAATCGGCGGTAGTTAAAACAGCACCTCAGTATTCAAATGAGGAAAACATTCGCTCTGTTGTTCGTAGTATTGAACTTAATATTGATAGAAATATCAGAGTTCTTTTCAACATTTATATCAGAAACATACTGTTGAACTGCGATGATTTTACAGAAAGCGTGCGTGTTCTTGAAGATAAAATAATCGCTTATGAGCAAGATGTAGTTGATACTGCTAATGAGTTTTCACTTAATGATGAAGTAGACAATATAGATTTTTATAAATATGTTGTTGAAGCAGCGTGGGAAGAAAATAACGATGTATCAGTCGATGAACAAAACTTGATTAATAAGATTAAGGAAAAGTTAGGTATATCTGAAAAACATCATCAAATACTTGAAGCACAAATAGGTAAATTTCCAACAATAGGTAACATGTTACATACAAAAGACGATATATCAGCTGTTAGAAGATATTTTCAAAATAGAGGCTTGATTATTTCGGTAAGAGATACGAACAACGTGGATTATGATGTTATTCCTGAGGAAGTGGCATCGGTACTTAGACGAGTTTTTAATGTCGATATAAAAGAGTCTTCTTATTGGGCTTTATTAGAAAGCAAATATGTAAAGAGCAAAACTTACTTAATCGATATGTTGAGTAAAGCTAGAGTTGTTTTACCAAAGTATCCTAAATCATCTCAACTTAAAGAACTTGCAGTCAAAAATCTTACGGCACATCAATTACTGGGTGGTTTTTCAGCTAATGATGGATTAGATAAAAAGACTCTTTCTGAATGGTGTAGTACTTTAGGTCTGGTGGCATATGGAGCTAAGCCAGAACTTATTAATAGAATTATTACATATTACGACAATATTAGACAGATACAATGTAATGAAGAGGATGACCGAGAGTTATTATTCCATTTTTATGAGGAACTTGCAGGAAGAAAACTGGGAGATTTACGTCAGCAAGGAGTAATTAATAAAGATTTAGAATGTGAGCACAAGTTTGAAATAGCTACTAACTATATATTTGAAAAAATATTTAAAATTAAGCCACTTATTATGAGTGGTACTGAACACCCTGATGGGATATTGTCATTTAACGACAAACTGATTATGTGGGATAATAAGTCCAAAGAAACAGATGTATCATTAGTGGAACATATAAAACAATTTGACAGGTATATAAAGAGTTCATCAAAACCTGTAGCTGTGTTTATAGTAATAGGACCATCTTTTACAACAGATTCTCAAAAGGAATGTGCTAAATACGCTATGTCAAACGATACTATCATTTTGCTTATTACAGCATCGGAGCTAAAAGCTCTTGCTGAAAAATGGGCAAAAGCTCACGCTTCTGATTCTGAACCATTACCATTAGGTGTGTTTAAGCAAAATGGTAGATACAATCCAGAACTAGCTGTATTATGAATTTAAACAGCAAAAAACAGGAGGCTTAATATGAAACCAAAAAAGTTTAACAATGCTCAAGATCAGAATATCAATGACGTTCTTTGTACCGTTTGGGATGCTCTGGAGTTTAAGGGCTATAACCCACGAAACCAAATCAGAGATTATCTGTACACTAACGACCCTTGCTACATCACAAATTATAACAATGCACGCAAGCTTTTAACCGAGCTTGACCGTGACGATATTATGGACCATTTAATGGATTATTACTTCAACGATTGATTAATTAAAGTTTAACTGCACAATAAAGCACCTCAAAATGAACTCACATTTGGGGTGCTTTTCACATTGTAAAAAAATGTCGATTCATATATAATTACTGTGAAATCATTTTCGAGGGGAAACTATGGCAAAAGTTAAATGCGAATACTGCGGTAACTATATACTGAATACCGAGAGTACCTGTCCTAAGTGCGGTGCGGTAAATGAAAACCACCAGCGTATCGCTGATGGTACACCGAAAACTATTACGCAACTTCAGGTCTGGTATAAAACCAGAGGTCTTCCACCGGAAGAAACAACCCGATTCTTTATCGGCAAGGACGTAAAAGAGCCTAGAGCTTTCGGTATTTATGAAGAAAACGGCACTTTCACTGTTTATAAAAACAAGTCTGACGGCTCCCGAGCTATCCGTTATAAGGGTACAGACGAAGCCTATGCCGTCAACGAGCTGTATTTAAGACTCAAAGAGGAGATTTTAAATCAGAAGAGCATAAATATCGCTAAAAGAGGAGTCGGCAACAGACCTGGCCCTAGTGTATACAACACATACAGCAAACCTAAACGCTCCGGAATATTCAGCAGGATATTTATAATTTTTATGCTGGTGGTTGTGTTCCTGCCAACAGTTGTTACTTCTATACTTTCAATAGTTGGTTTAACAACCTATCTTGAAAGAGAGCACGGATACTACGTTACAAATACAAGCGACGTTTATTACTCAAGTGCTAAAGAGTATGACAATGGTTATGAGTGGTGGTTTTACGACCCGCAGGACGACATGTGGGAGCTTTATGCAACATTCGATAAAGCAAAGCATAGACCTGCTGCTCTTAGCGATGAAGAAAACTATGTTCTGTATACATCGTATTTAGACGTAAAAGAACATCTGAAACTCGAGTCAGATAAATTCCCGATTGAGGATACCAAAGAGTACATAGATGCAGGTCATCACAGAAACCCTAGCACTTCGTATTACTACTATAACGATGATTTGTACTACTTCATTGATGATGAACACAGCTCATATGGTAGCAGTGACAACACAGGCTGGTATATCTACAACAAGAGCTTGAGCGATTGGGAATACTATTGCTCTGTCGATAATAAGGATGCACTTGGCGATGACTTGTGGTACAGCGATGGCGACTACTGGGCAGGAAGTGCCATTGATGATATCTACGGAGCAGATGAGTATCTTACAAACTGGACACCGTCAGGTTTTGAAGATACTTCGTGGTATCGCTCTTATGAGTCAAACGAATCTGCATATCAACAGCATCTTGAGGAAGAAAACAACAACAGGTACGATTCAGACTCAGACTACGATTGGGATTCAGGCGACAGCTGGGATAGTGGCGGTACCGACTGGGACTCTGACTGGTAATTTTAAGTAAACTAAATTATTCTTGACACACAAATTATTTATCTGTATAATATGTCACATAGATTTTAAACCGTTGACGCGGAGATAAAGACAGCAAATGCCTTTACAGAGAGCCCGTGGTGCTGAAAGTCGGGTAAGAAACAGGTTGTCAAATGGACCGCTGAGGGTGCAGTCAAATGCGAGGTCTAAGCTTCGCAAAGTATTCTGCAACGTAGGGCATACGTCAGTTGCCTCGGATATGTCAGTATTCGGTAAAGTGCACGATTATCGTGAATCAAGGTGGCACCGCGGATAATAAAGTTATTCGTCCTTGACAGTTCTAAAACTGTTAGGGACGTTTTTGTTTTTCAAAGGTGATTTTATGATGCTTTTAACCAAACGATGGCGTAACGCCTGATTTATATCACAGCTTTTATGAAAATATAATTGTGGAGGCGAGCATTGCTCGTCCGAAAATACGACGTTAACACATATTTTGGAGGTACATTATGGTATTTAGTAATATTGATTTCGACACATATTTTAGAAACTACCCTGACAAAGAGGGTTACTTTGGCAAATACGGCGGTGTTTATATCGACGATAAATTAAAGGCTGCTATGGCTGAGATTACTCAGGCTTACTTTACTATTTGTCAGTCACGCAAATTTATCGCAGAACTCAGAAGAATCAGAAAAGAGTTCCAGGGCAGACCGACTCCAGTATCCCACCTTGAGCGTCTTTCAGATGCTATGGGCGGACGTGTCCAGCTTTACGCTAAGCGTGAGGACTTGAACCACTCCGGTGCTCACAAGCTCAATCACTGTATGGGCGAGGCTCTGCTTGCTAAATATATGGGCAAGAAAAAGGTTATCGCTGAGACAGGTGCAGGTCAGCACGGTGTTGCTCTTGCTACTGCGGCTGCTTATTTCGGTCTTGAGTGCGACATTTATATGGGTGCTGTTGATATTAAGAAACAGGCTCCTAACGTTGCAAGAATGAAGATTCTGGGTGCAAACGTTGTTGAGGTTACTCACGGCTTGCAGACTTTAAAAGAAGCTGTTGATGCGGCTTTTGATGCATACAGTAAGGAATATGAAGACGCAATCTACTGCATCGGCTCAGTTTTAGGTCCTCATCCTTTCCCAATGATGGTCAGAGATTTCCAGAGCGTTATTGGTATCGAAGCAAGAGAGCAGTTCATTGATATGACAGGTCATCTTCCGGATGCTGTTGTTGCTTGTGTTGGTGGCGGTTCAAATGCTATGGGTCTTTTCTCCGGATTCTTAAATGACCCTGTTGACATTTATGGTATTGAGCCTCTCGGTAGAGGTGAAAAGCTCGGTGACCACGCGGCATCACTTAAATATGGTTCAGAGGGCGTTATGCACGGCTTTAACTCAATTATGCTCAAAGACGAAAACGGCGAACCTGCTCCTGTATATTCTGTTGCAAGTGGTCTTGACTATCCGTCAAGTGGCCCTGAGCACGCATTCTTACAGGAAATCGGCAGAGTTAAGTACGATGTAATCGATGACGAGGAAACAATCGATGCTTTCTATAAGCTCTCTCGTTTAGAGGGTATCATCCCTGCTATTGAAAGCTCACACGCTATTGCTTATGGTATGAAGCTTGCTCAGCGTATGGATCATGGCTCAGTGCTTATCAACCTTTCAGGTCGTGGCGACAAGGATATGGACTACATCATTGAAAAATATGGTATCAGATAAGAATTTGAGTGATTAACGATTAAACATTCTATAAAAAAGCTCCCATCAATTCTGATGGGAGCTTTTTGTGTAAAATTAGTTTATTATATTACTTTGCGTCTTTGAAGTTCTTCTATAAGCAGTGGTTGAATCAACGGATAAGTCCATCTGTCAGGGAAAGTTTTAAACAATTCAATCTTTTCTATTTCACTGTGTAGCTCGTTTTCAAAGCTTTTTATCTCAGCAAAGTACAGCATACCGAAAGTTTCGGTTTCTTTGGTGTCATCCAAAACAGTAACCGAGTAAACGCAAATCGGTTTGATTGTATAGTCAATCGCTCCTGTTTCCTCATATAGCTCACGCTTTGCGGTGTCGTCGATATTTTCTCCGACTTCTCTGTGACCACCCGGACATTCGTAGGTATCGCGCTCTTTGTGCTTACAAAAAACCCATTTGCCGTCGGCCTTTGACGCGATGACTGCGAATTTCAGCAAATCGTCGTTTACTGTATCGTAAAATTTAACTATAATACCCATAGGTCTCCTGAAAAATTACTCAAAATTTCTGATAAGTGTTACGACCTTACCGAGTAACACTGCTTTGTCAACGATAATCGGCTCGTAGTTATCATTTTCAGGCTGGAGTCTGATGTGACCCTTTTCTTTGTAAAAACGTTTAACGGTAGCTGATGCTTCGCCTGAACACTCGTCCTCAACCATAGCGACAACGATGTCACCGTTCAAAGCGGTTGGTGTGCGGTGCACAACAATAATATCGCCGTCCAAAATGCCGGCGTTAATCATACTGTCGCCCACAACAGTGAGGGCGAACATCTCTCTGCCTCTTGTGATAGATTGGGCAACAGGGATGTAGCTTTCGATTTCTTCAACCGCAAGGATAGGCACACCTGCGGTAACTCTACCAAGCAGAGGAACTTTAGAGGTTGGCTCGTCGTTTTTGATGCGGATGCATCGGTTGAGACCGCTTTCACGCTCAATCAGACCTCGGTCCTCAAGGGTTTTCAGATGCAGATGCACAGTGGAAGTAGATTTAAAGCCTGTAGCCTCACATAGCTCTCGCACCGATGGGATGCGTCCCTCTTCGCTACAGGATAGTATATAATCATAAACCTTTTGCTGGCTTTTGCTTAGTGGTTTCATAATATCACCTCTGTGACAAAGTATAACATACTTCGACATAAAAAGCAAACATTTGTTTGAAAAATATGTTCGAATTTTATATTTATGTGAAAAAAAGAACTGCTTCACCGTGTTGAGTGAAACAGTTACATTTTTATTCCCTGGAATCTATACTTTTTTTGATGCTATCAAAAGTTACGCCGTATTTTATCGCGATATCTTTAGCGTAGCTTACGCCCTGTGGCGGTGCTATAAAAATCTTGAAAGAACGCTGGCCGTTTTCAACACCAGTTACCATACTTTCGACAACGCTGTCACCTGTAACACTGCTGTTGATTTCATCTATGCTTCGTGCAAGCTCGTGCATATGAGTGTTGAAAATCGAACGCACACCTAAGTATCTCATAGATTTTACTACATCTTTAGCGATGTATAATCCCTCAGCAACGTTTGTGGTAGCAAGGCTTTCGTTTAAAAGTATCATACTGCGTTTTGTAGCACAGCAAAAGATTTCCGATAAACGCTTACTCTCTTCTCCCAGTCTGCCTAAATCAACTGTATCATTTTCATCAGCAGGGAAGTGGGTGAAAATATTGTCGCACGGACTTAGCTCCATACTACTGCATGGTACATATATTCCATGTTGAGCGAGTAAAAACGCAAGTCCGACTGCCTGAGTAATGGTAGTTTTACCACCACGGTTAGGACCTGTGAGAATATAGATGCGTTTAGAATCATCAAAATCAAAGTCATTTGTGACAATATCAATGTCCTCGCCATTTGTGGCTTTTATGCCGAGCTTGATGTTGTAAATGTCTTTGATATTGCAGGTGCGGTTGTCAGTAGGAGTGATAGTTGCTTTGCACAGCGGGAGTCCTTTTTCTTTGATTTTGTCACAAAGCTGTGCAAAACGGATGTAAAAAATAATCTCAGGCATCAGCTCTGTGAACGAGTAACCGCTGATGTTAGTGTATTTGTTAAGCATTGATTTTATGTTGTTTACCGTACGTTTTAAAATATCTGTTACAACACGTTTTAAAGCATCGGACATCGGGTCGGCACCTGTCAGTCCCGAGTTTTCTATCTGGTTGACATCGTTTTGTGCTCCTGTCACGACCTTACCGAATCCAAGACTTCCCGTCAGTGGGTTAGCTGTGTGGAAAGAAGTAAAACCTGAAACATTTGTGCCGTGGTGTAGCTCGTCCTTTTTGTCTACGAAATTCATAAAACGCTTTAATAGTCCGCTGTCGGTGAAATGCTTGTCATTCAATGAGATAACACCCACAGCCTGGGGTTTGAGCATATTATCGAGGTTTACACCGAGAGTAATACTTTTAAGAGTGCGGGCTTTTTCGAGAGTTTCGTTTATGTCTTCTTTCAAAACAGGGAAACCGCTGTCTGCGTAAATTGCCTGTACATTTGAACGTAGCATTTTGAGCCCTTCTGAATTTATCGGCAGAGCTTCTAAAGTATCTTTTATCTGTGTTATGCAGTCAACGTAGCCGTCGAGTTCACGCAGACGATTTACAAGTTGCCAGATTGATGAGGATTCTGTGTCCTTTTGAAAACGTTCAATCTCTCTGAGGTCTTTGAGTTTTAGTAACAGAGCAGTGAGGTCATCTCTGAGCCTTGGAAAGTTTAAAAAATCTTCAAATACATCACAGCGATATCTGATTACGTCCTCGTTATCAGTGACTTTGATAAGCAGTTGTTTGATGCTGTTGAATTCATATGCATCAGTAGTGACTGCTTCGCACAGATAGTCTATGGATAAATCGTTTATAGCTTCCTTATTGAGGGTTGAGTATTTAGCATTACAATCGTGCGGATGTAATAAGCTGAAATTTTGCAGGTTCATGTTTGTCACGCTTCCTTTTAAGTTACTACAATGATAACATACCGAAACAAGTTATTCAATAAATTCGATGTTTACAGATGAAGTGAAAATAAACTCGGAGTTTATACAGGTGAAAAAATGCAACTGTTGACTATGGTGAACCGCATATGTTAAAATCGTATTTGTTAGAGTTTTGTGTAAAGGAGTGGTGTAAGTATGGATAAAAAACAGGATAACACGATGCTTGTGGCTTTACCAAAAGAAAAACTTGTGCCACTTGTCAGGGAAACTCTCGATAGCGGGTCTTCTTTTATTCTGGATGTAACAGGCTACAGTATGCGACCTACCCTTAATACTAAGGGAGATCGGGTTGAGCTGGTTAATGTGTTTATGCGACCTGTTAGAAAGGGCGAAATTATCTTTTTTGAACGCGATACGGGTGATTGCCTTTTGCACCGTGTTATAAGGTTGAACAAGGATAATACTTTTACCGTTAACGGTGATGCGCAGGCGTGGATGGAAATAGTAGAAACCTCACAAGTTATCGGTGTTGTAAATAGTTTCAACAGAAATGGTAAGTGGATAAGTTGCGATTCGTTTTTTTATCGCATTTATAGCAGTATTTGGATGCTGTTTAAGCCTGTTCGCAGGGTGATTATAAAAATCAAGACGATTGTTTCAAAATAATAGAACTCCTGTGTAAAGAGAAAACAGATGTATAGATATAAATTTATATACTGTGTTTGAGTATATTGAGGAAAAATTCCCCCAAGGATGACTTTTGTTCACCTTGGGGTTTTTATTTGTAAACAAAGTATAAACACTGATTTTAATTGCATAAATCTATGCAATTTTTTCCGTTTTTTCAGGTTGAGCGAAGGAGGTTTTTATTATTATTACAATCAAATCAAACAAGATTGACGTTCCTTTAAGCGATTTTTATATCGGCTGTGCCGGTGATAATCTTCGATTAACAAGACAGTTCGTGCTTGAAAATACAATTCATACGGACTGTACACACAGGTTGTACCTCACCTTTGATGATGGTACTACTAACCACTTCGTACTCGACAGCGAAGTATCAGACGGCTCGACAATCCTGAAATGGACTATCCTTCAGGAACACATTTTTAAAAGCGGTTTAATAACTGTACAGATAAAAACTTTTTGCGATGACAAGAGCATTAGCCACACACCGCATTTTTATTTGTACGCATATGACTCAGCCGAGTATGCTGAGGGTTTTATCAAGCAAAACTCGGAATTCCTTGAGTATGAAACAAAGCTTAACTCACTTATAAGCGAGCTGGAAAAAGCGGATTTAAGCTCGTATGTTAAGAGTGACAGAAAGGTTGCGGGGCATAGTTTATCAAATGATATTCAGGCTGATGAGTTGCTGGATTCCCTTAAAACATATCCTTTAAAGCTGTTTGCTTCTACACCTACAAAAGAAACTGTAGGCAAAGTTAATCAGCTGGGTGTGTACATTGTCTATAATACTGTTGCCAGTACCTATACAGCAGATTTATATGTATGTCGTAGTGTTAACAGCAGTGATGGTAGCTACAACTGGGTAGCTATTAACAGCGGAGATATCTCAGACGATAAGATTGCTTCGCAAATAGCTCAGTATATAAAGGAAAATCCGCTGGAAGGTACAGGAGCTGATGGTAAATCAGCTTATCAGGTAGCACTTGACAATGGGTTTGAAGGCACAGAGGAAGAGTGGCTTCAAAGCTTAAAAGGTGTTGATGGTCAAAATGGAAAAGACGGAGCAGATGGTGAGGATGGTATATCGCCAAGAGTCACAGCAACCCCTACAAATAATGGCTGGCAAATTACTTGCTCCGATGCTGAAGGCGTCTCGTTTGCAACTATATATAATGGCAAAGATGGTGAAAAAGGTGACACAGGTGCTCAAGGCGAAAAAGGTGCAGATGGCAAAGACGGACAGGATGGTAAGACTCCTGTTTTGGGTGTAGATTACTTCACTGAAGAAGACAAAACCCAGATTGCGCAGTCAGTCATTGATAGCTTGGGTGCCACACCTGTATTCGGTTATGTAGACGAGAATAACAATGTTATTGTCAGGGGTCTTCTTTCAGATGGCACATACAACATTAAGTATGAGCTTGAAGACGGTACAACTGTCGAAATCGGTGAGCTGACACTTTCATCTGATGAGCCTGATACGTCTGTATACACTAATCAGATTCCTTTATCTACTGCGGCAGACGGAACACTCTACAACAATGGTCAGGGCTTTAAAACAGGCTATCGAATCAGTGGTTCGTCAGGTAATGAGAGCGCACAGGATGGTACAGAGGTAACAGGTTTTATTCCTGTGAAGTATGGTGATACTGTGTACCTCAAAGGTATTGTTGACGACGGAACTCATATTATAGCTTTGTACAATTCAAATCACGAAAAGATTGTTTCATTAACTACATCTCAGATACCTGTAACTCTTGACGGAAGTGTTTCAAGCTTTACAATACCAACCGCAGCGATAACTAACGCTTCTTCAAATACAGACTACGCATTTATCAGACTCAGTGCAACACAGATAACAGCCGACTCTATCATTACCGTAAACGAGCCGATAAAGTGAGGTGCTTTGTATGGGTTATAAATATGACGGTTTTATTCCCGAAAACACAGCACTGAAAAATGCCAAAAAAATCGGTGTGTATGATGCGAGCGATAATAGAGTGCTGGGCATATCGCTTAGCACACTCACTCCAAAAAAAGATACACCTTTATACTCATTCGGCTTATTGTCTGATTTACATATCGTTCAACGTGATTTAGCAGACACAATTTCTACACGCTCTACGTTGAAACTGGACAACGCTTTGTCATTCTTTGAAGAGCAAGGCTGTGAGTTTTGTTGTCACTGTGGTGATATGACAAACATCGGCTTTTATATGGAGGGCGACAGCGTAAATCTGTATCCGTATCAGTTTGAAGAATACAAACGCATTTGTGATTTACATCCTGACTTACCTGTGTATGGAGTATGCGGAAACCACGATAGCTATGTTAATCCTGTCACAGATACATTAACTGAGCTAGAGGAGTACACAGGGCACGGACTGTATTATTCTATCAGCCACAAAAACGATGTGTTCCTCTTTATCGGTCAGCCTAAAGCAACACAGCCGATGAATGTTGAAGAATTGCAGTGGCTTTATGAACAGCTTGAAGCTAACAGAAACAAGCGTTGCTTTGTGTTTGTTCATCCGTTTGTCAGTAACGACAGCGGTAACGCTATGTCGGTTTACGGCAATAAGATATTCGACTGGTGGGAGCACACTCCTGTATTTAAAACGCTGATGTCACACTACAAGAATACTATTTTGTTCCACGGACATTCGCATCTCACATTTTCACATCAGGAGGATGAACAGTCAGCTAACTACACAGATAAGAATGGATTTAAGTCTGTTCACGTTCCGTCTTGTGCTAATCCAATGGAGATTGTGGATAGTCAAAGAGTAAACTCAGCGTTTCAGAGTCTTGGTTATCTCGTAGATGTATATGAGGATTGTGTTGTGCTAAGAGCCAGAGATTTTGGCGTAGTTTCAGGTAACGCTATGATAAACCCTGGGTGGGTGCCAATTGCTACATATAAAATTGACACAACAATACAGAGTGTTGAAGAGAATACTTACACTGACAGTACAGGTACTATTGTTACCGATAAAACAGATACATAAGGAGGAAAAATGTTTATCCTGAATATTTTAGTGGCTGTTTTATTATTTATAGCAGGTTACCTTACTTGTGCTATAAGAGTAGCGCTGATATCTGCAAAAGAATGGTACAAACACGATGACGACTAAGTATTTATACATATAGTTACAACCTCCCTGACAGTTTCTCATGACATAGTTGCTGTTGGGGAGGTTCTGTTTTATGCTATGAAATTTAACATTATTTGTTAATACCTGTTGGTTGTAGATTGAGATATCCAGTGGTATAATACGGTACGAAAGGAATGAAAAATATGAAAAATATGATTAGTGAGAATTTGAGATACTTAAGAAATATAGAGAATATGTCACAGGAGCAGTTTGCTGAAAAGCTAGGTGTTTCACGCCAGACTATAGCAAAGTGGGAAAACGGCGAGTCACTTCCTGATGTTGAGCGATGTGCAGCAATCGCATATGCGTGCGGATCAACTATTGATGAGCTGGTTATGTGTTCGATGAACGAAAGCAGACAAAGTAAATTAGAGTCAGATAATGGTAAATACGTTTTCGGTATGGCTAAAGTCGGTGAGCGAGGTCAGGTGGTAATACCTAAACACGCTCGTGATGTGTACTCCATAAAGCCGGGCGATAAGATTCTGGTTCTGGGAGATGACCGAGGAATGGCATTCATCAAATTGAATGGTTTTCATAAGTTTTTTGGTAAATAAGGGTGGTAAAAATGCTTGCTATTAAAACAGAAAAACTGACAAAAAAGTATAAAGATAAAACAGTCGTAAAAGACCTTGATTTAAGCGTTAACAAAGGCGAGATGTATGCACTCTTAGGTGTAAATGGTGCAGGTAAATCGACAACAATCAAAATGCTTTCGTGTTTAATCAAGCCTACCTGTGGCGATGCCACACTGCTTTCAAATAGCATCATCAGTGACAGCACAAAGGTTAAGCAGATTATAAGCGTTTCTCCTCAGGAAACCTCCGTTGCCCCTAATCTTACTGTAAAAGAAAATCTGGAGTTTATCGCAGGAATTTTTGGTTTTAGCCGTGCTCAGGCTAAAGCTAAAACCCAGCAGATAATCGATCAGTTTGATATGAAAGAAATCGAAAACAGCAGAGCAAAAACGCTTTCAGGCGGATGGCAACGCAGACTAAGTATTGCTATGGCACTGATTAGTGAGCCGTCTATTATTTTCCTTGATGAACCGACTCTGGGCCTTGATGTGCTTGCTCGCAGAGATTTGTGGAAACAGATTGAAAAGCTCAAGGGTAAGATTACTATTATTCTGACCACTCACTACCTTGAAGAAGCAGAGTCACTTTCTGACCGTATCGGTATTATGGCAAATGGTATTTTAAAGGCTGAGGGTACAGCAGACGAGCTTAAAAAACTGGCTAAGACTGATGATTTTGAAGAAGCGTTTGTAAGAATTGCAGGAGATGAAATTTAAAATGAGAACACTTGTATTTGCATCACGTAACACAAAGGAAATCACCCGTGATATATTCACGCTGATTTTCGGTATATTATTTCCACTTGTGCTTTTAGTATTGCTCTCGGCAATTAACTCGAGTATTCCTGAAGGCGCTGGTATGAAGCTGTTTGAGATAACCAACCTTGTACCGGGTATATCTGTATTCGGTTTAAGTTTTATCTCGCTTTTTACAGCAACACTTGTTTCTAAAGACAGATGTACAAGCTTTATTTTAAGATTGTTCACCTCTCCGCTGAAATCAAGCCAGTACATAGCTGGTTACACTCTGCCACTAATTCCGATGTCACTTTTGCAAATTATTGTTTGCTACATCGCTTCTTTTGCTTTCGGTCTTAAGTGGTCTGCAAATATTCTGTTGGCTATCGTTGTTAACCTGCCGACCACAATTCTGTTTATCGCTATTGGTCTTTTGTGTGGTACAGTGTTTAACGATAAAGCTGTCGGTGGCGTGTGTGGTGCTTTACTGACTAACCTTTCAGCGTGGCTTTCGGGCACTTGGTTTGACTTGGAGCTTGTCGGCGGTGCTTTTGAAAAGATTGCTGATATGCTTCCGTTTGTACATGCTGTTAATGCAGGCAGATATGCTCTTTATGGTGAGTATTCTAAGATTACGGGAGAGCTTTTGTGGGTCATAGGCTACGCTCTTGTTATTACAGTCATCGCAGTAATGGTATTTAGTTATAAAATGAAACAGGATAAATAAAAATAAAGCAACACAGCTGATTGATACAAATGCTGTGTTGCTTTTTTATGTAATCATAAATGCATAATATGGATGAGAATAAGCCAAGAAAGACCGTAGTAAGTAACTACTGCTACCATATCGTTAACGGTTGTAATAAGTGGACCTGATGCCACAGCAGGGTCAATTCCGATTTTCTGAAAAAGGACAGGGATGATTGTTCCAGCACATGATGAAATCGCCATAGCTACGATCATCGCAATTCCTAAGCACATCGAAATCGAGAAAGCGTATGAAGCGGAGTGTCCTGCGATACATAGATAAGCTCCGATTGCAACAAAAGACAGAATGCCTAAAATAGCACCGTTTATAAGTCCGACGTTACATTCTTTTAAGATTAGATAAAGCTTTTTCTTTGCTGAAACATCGCTGTTCATAAGTACTCTTATAGCTACAGCAAGCGACTGTGTGCCGACATTACCCGCCATATCGAGGATGAGCGACTGAAAGCACATTATAATTGGCAATTGTGCGACAATCGATTCAAATAGGCTCACTGTTGCAGAAACACCTGTTCCTAAAAACAGCAGAATAATGAGCCACGGTAGTCGTTTTACTATACTTTTTTGTATCGGTTCGCAAAGGTCTTGTGGGGTTGTGATAGTATGTTCGACCTTCTGTACCGATACTTTTGATAAATATTTTGCTCTTACTGTGGCGAATAAGCCACCTCTTGTTAAAACCTTGTTCATTGTAAGTGCCTCCTTTACACATTTTCGTAAAGGCGGTGCTACTGCTTTCCGCTAAAAAAGGGCATAAAAATACCACTGCCGAAAATTTGCACCACCTTGGTTAGTGTAGTAACTTGTTGCACAGACAATGGCCTGATATATCGTTAAGTATTGCAAAAAATACGCGATTAAACCGCAGACTGACCGTAGTCGCCTGCTGTATTACAATATACTAAAGCCATATGTGTACTTCGACTACTACTGCCGTCCATGGTTTCACCTCGCTTTTTAATAATCTTTGAGCATATTAGCACATCAACTTGATAAAATCAACCCTTTATCGAGTTATTTAACAGTTTGTTAAACGTTTTTATACATAACTAAAACAGGGTTGTCTTGAAAATACTCTTAATCGGATGTATACTGTGGTCAAGGAGATTGTTATTACGATGAAGTGGTATAAATACGACATAAAAGACTTAACAGAAAATGAGTATAATAAGTGGTACTCGCTTATGAGTGAAGAAAAGCAACTCAGGGTAGATAAATTTCGCTTTGAAGATGACAAAAAGCGGACAGTAGCGGGTGAGATGCTTGCAAGAAAAGCGATTTCTGACTGGTGTTCAGTTTTGCCACAAAGTATTGTATTTGAAAACGATGAGCACTCAAAACCATATGCAAAAGGGTTATCGGTGCATTTTAATATCAGCCATTCAAAAGATATGGTTGTCTGTGCTGTAGATAACAAGCCTGTCGGTATAGATATTGAAAAAATCAGACATATTGATTTAGCTGTTGCAAGACGTATCTGTACAAAAGAAGAGCTTTGCTATATATTTGGTCATACTAAGGACAATCAGGATTTTACTTTGTCATCAGATAATGGAGTGCTTAAACGCTTTTTTGAGCTATGGACAGCAAAAGAAGCGAGTGTTAAATGTAGCGGAGTGGGTGTATCAGGTATAAAAACCGCCGTTGATAAATCGCATATACAGAGCTTTTACTTTGATGATTACATAGTTTCGATATATGAATAAAAAAGGCTTCGGATTTTTTCCGAAGCCTTTTGTGTTTACTCTTGAGTATTTACAGTGAGAATATAGAACTCGTAAGGATTGTATGCTTTGTTTTCGAAGTCAGCCTTTGTGACGTCTGTTACATCTGTATCGAAGGATGTGCCGTCGTAGTGCATAACACACTTTGCGCTTTCAAATGGTAAGTCAACACTTGCGTCTTTGATTTCCTCAAAATACAGGTTTGAAATGTAGACGACTGTATTGTTACCGCTTGTTCTTGAGAAAGCAAAAATATGTGTGTTGCTTATTTCAAGTATCTCAAGGTCGGTGTTTGTAGAATACAGCGCCTTGTTTTCTGTTCTGATTTTTGAAAGATCAGTAATAAACTGCTCATATTTCAGTTCTTTGTCCCACACAACTGCATCTTTTTCAAAGAATGCGATTTCGTGATCATATCCCTGTTCGTTAGATGTGTAGATAAGAGGGAAACCAGGAGCAGTAAAAGAGAGTGCTAGAAGCGGTTCGTATGTATCGCCGAAACGGTCAACAATACTGCCGTCGTATGAGTTTTTATCGTGGTTGTCGAGGTAGTTCATAGGGAAGCTGCCTTCAACATAGTTTGAATTTATAGCAATACCTTGCTGGATTGTAGAAGTAGCGACGCCACCCTTGATTGAGAGTGCCTGACCGTAAAGCTGGTCGTTGTAGCAGGTGTCGAAAGCGTATTTTGTAAGACTCTGTGCAGCAGAAACCTCAGCGAGCATCATGATCTCGCTGTTGATACTCTTGAGCTTGTACACAGCAGCGTTCCAGAATGATACAGGAACACCGATAGCATGGTCGCATCTGAAACCGTCAACGCCTACTTCTTCAACCCAGTACTGCATGCTTTTAATCATCTCTGCACGCATCTCGTAGTTTTCAAAATCAAGCTCTGCTGTATCGGTCCAGTCATACGGAGAGGTGATTTCACCGCTGTCGCCGTGCATGAACCAGTCGTCGTGCTCTGTGACCCATGCGTTATCCCAGCCTGTGTGGTTAGCAACCCAGTCTAAGATGACCTTGAAGCCCATTTTGTGAGCCTTGTCAACAAGGTGCTGGAAGTCTTCAATGGTACCAAATTCAGGGTTTACAGCTGTATAGTCGCTTACAGCATAGTATGAGCCCAGTGTACCCTTGCGCTCAGTTTCGCTGATAGGGTGAATCGGCATAAACCACAATGTGTTGATGCCCATATCCTTAAGACGCTCGAGGTGTTTTTCAAAAGCCTTGAATGTACCCTCTTCAGTGAACTGACGTACATTTACTTCGTAGAGAATACAGGTATCAAGCCATGAAGCGGTTGTTTTCTCAAGAATAGGGTCACTGATTGATATATCGGTCATTACACCGTCGATGACACTGCCCTCTTTAGGGTCAGCAGACATAGTGTACTCGTTCTTTTTAATTTCAACATTAGCCGTGCCTGTAGAGCAAGCGACAAGTGAAAAAATCATTGTTAAAGCGAGTAAAAATGCAAGAATTTTTTTCATAACAATACTCCTTATCGGTTTGATAAATTCATTATAAAATGAGGCGGAATATTTGTCAATGAGAATGATATACGGTGTAAAATATAGAAGGCTGACCTGCTTTTGCGGGACAGCCTTTCTTATTTGACAGAGTGTTTATATGTACTTGCCGGTAGTGTATGTAATGCCAAAACCTCTGCCTGCGTTGTACTCTTCGTTTATTACAAGGATTATTACGTTTTCGCTGACTGCTACTGAGCCTGTACCTGCGTTGCCGAAAGAGTCAGTGTATTCAAAGTAGCCTTCTCCTCGTACTACAGCGCCATCATAGTACAGGTCTTGTAAAGTTACGGTTACATCAGTGTAAGCAATCTTTGTTGAATTCTCGTTTGATATCGATATTGTTAAATCTAGTGTATTGCCGTTCTGGCTGTTGACAATAATTGCACTGCCTGACGGGTCGTTTGTGCGGACGAATGTGCGTGTAATATCAGGCATAATAAGTTCATCACTCGGGGTTTGCTCAGTATCATCCGAGCTGGACTCTGATTTGTCAGTGACAGGGTTAGTCGGTGTTTTAGTAGTAGCCTGTGTCTGAGGTTCGGTATGCGGTGTAGCTACAGGTTTTTCATCTGAAATCAAGGTGAATTCCATTTCGTGTATAACAGTGTGAGAGTCGTGGGTCGTAAGAATTACGCTTGTTGTGTATATGCCCTCTTTGAGAACAGTGTTTATGCCCGGTTCAAACTTAAAGCTCAGACATTTCTCGCATTTTATCTCTTTACCTTCAAGGTCAAAGTATTCACAGATGTAGTCGTGTTTTTCTACTTTGCCTGTTTCTTTGTTTTTTACTGTCATACTCATACCTGTGCCGTCAAAATCGATATTCTGCACGAAGTTTTCTTTACCGTTTTCGTCAGGACCGAGATAGGTTGTGTATACATCGCTTAATGAGTAGACTGTTTTTTGTGGGGGTATAAATTCGACAACCTCATAAACTTCACTCGAAGTAAGCTGATAGCTGTTGTCTTTAATTACTGCATTCTTTGTGTTTTTTGATACAGCCGCAGTTACGCCGATTACACTACCCACTGCAAAAATAACGGTAAGAATAATAATCAATGTCTTTTTCATGATAATGTTCCTCTCGAATTTGTTTTATGTAAAAAACCTTAATGGTCGGTTTTAGCTTACAAATGAGATTATATCGTATAAATTCCCGAAAAATTAAAAATCGACATAAACAAGGAACAAATGTACATAAAACGGAAAAGGTATTTTAGTAATAAATAAAGGCGAAATCGCCAAAAAAAGTGCTGTTGCAGTTGCAACAGCACTTTGGTTTAAAGTTATTAGTAGATGTACTTACCTGTTGTGTGAGCGATACTCCATGTACCATCGTTTTCTGACTCCTGCTCAATAACTAAGATGATAACGTTCTCTGAAACTGCAATAGAACCTGTGCCTTCGTGGCCGAAAGAATCAACATAAGTGAAATCAGCGTCGCCACGAACTAATGTACCGTCGTATCTTGTATCAAGTGTTACAGTGATATCGCTTGTAGCAATCTGAGAAGCGTTTTCTTTCATAGCAGTTACAGTGAAGTAAATTGTGTTGCCATCCTGGCTGTTGATTACGATTGAGCTATCAATTGGACTGCTTACGTTGTGCCATACTGTTCTGAGTTCAGGCATATCAGGGCCAGGACCTGGTGTTACTGTACCGTCGCCGTAGAAGATATAATCGCCTGTAGCACGTGAGATACCCCAGCCTCTGCCTGCGTTGTATTCTTCGTTAATAATAAGTAAGATTACGTTTTCTGAAGCTGATACTATACCTGTACCCTCGTTGCCGAAAGAGTCTGTGTATTCAAAAGAGCCTTCGCCACGGATGACAACACCGTCGTCGTAAACATTGTCGAGTGTAACTTTTACATGAGAAGAAGCAATCTTTGTTAATCTGTCGTTTGCTACGGTAATTGTCATATCAAGTGTGTTTTCGCACTGCATATTCACATCAATTGAACAGTTGTTTGGGAATTTTTCATGTTTCCATGTACCTGTGATAGTAGGCATAACAAGTTCGTCATCTGATGTGAGCTGTACCTGAGTAGTTTCCTGAGCTGTTTCCTGAGCTGTTTCCTGAGTAGCTTCCTGAGTGATAACATCTGATGCTACTTCGGTTTCAAGAGCTACGCTGTCAGGTGTGCTTGTTACTGTCTTGCTTGTTACTGCAGCAGATACGCCGAGTACGCTGCTTACTAATAATACTGCGATAAGTAAAAATGATAATGTTTTTTTCATGATGAATTTCTCCTTATTTGAATTAGTGTTTTGTTTTTTGTTTTGAATATGAGTACTCTGTTTTGTAAGCGGTGTCGTGTTTGTCGCTTACAGGTGAGAGTATATCCAAAAAAGTGAAGTAAAACCGTCAAGTGGCATCAATAAGGAAAAAATGTGCACAAATCGGAAAATATATCGGTTTTGATGCAAATACACATATTGATAAAGAAAAAACAGGCTGTCACATTAACTGTAACAGCCCGAATAACTCAGAATACAAATAAAACATCAAAGGTATTATCTGTATGTACTATTTTCATTAAGATATCATTTCGCTCACAAATTTCCTGCATTGAGCTGATGCCGATGCCGTGGTCACCCTTGCTCTTGCGTGTGAGGAATTTATTTTTGTCTTTTTTCAAAACTCCATCAAATGAGTTGCGTATGAGAAGTTGCATGCCTGCACCTTCGCCGTTTGCGATAACCTGTATAAAAGGATTGTCCGTAACATTCTTGCAGGCGGTAACGGCGTTGTCCAGAGCATTACCCAGAAGTGTGCACAAATCAACGTCAGAAATATCAGGTGGGTTGATTTTTTTGTATTCAAAGCTGATACCGTTTTGTTTTGCGATAGAAGCGTAGTGATACATAATACCGTCCACCGCAGGGTTTCCGGTATACGGAATACTTACGTCAGCGTTGTTGTGCGATTGAAGTTCGTTACAGTACGCTTTGAGCCCGTCGTAATCTTCGTTATCAAGGTACTGGTGTATTGCTGTTATACGGTGCTTGAAATCGTGACGGATTCTGCGTGCGTCCTCAATACGGTTTGCAAGCTCCATATAGTGGTTTTGTTGCAGGCTGAGTCCTTTTTCAAGCTCCATCCTTTCTTTTATAGCAAGGCTGTCCCTGCCCATTGTGCGACAAAGGGCTACAATTACTATGTACTGGAAAAGTCTGGTGATCAGTGTGTATTGGCTGTTTATTAAATCTCCCAGAGGCAAAGCGAAAAAGCACGATAAGAACATAAATACAGATACAAACCATATACCGTTCCAGTAGTTTTTTGCTTGCAACGACAGGAATGGTTTTACTGTACTGACAATCAGCTTGCGGAAAAACCAGAAAAGAAGTATCTGAGCAGCAAGACAATATGTACTCACGATTATCACCAGATTCGAAACATCAACAAAAGTGATGAGTTTTCTTGCGATATATGTAACCGCAGAGATAATCATGAAATCCTGGAGCATGATAAGGCCGCATGTGAAGAGCTGCTCTTTTGTGTGTTTTCTGAGAACCAGAAGATTGATAACAGAGGCTAAGATGCCGAAAGCGAAAATATCTACCTTCATAACATCGGAACCGACGCCGATTGCTCCTGTTATAAAATACATAGAGAGCCAGTTGATTACAAGAACCGCAGAGTGTATAGAGATAAGCACAATGCGTTGTTTTTTACTGATCGACTCTTTGAACGGAGCTAATCGCAAAATAATTCCCGGTACAAAGCAAAGTGTGAAAATCAATAAGTTAATTAGCATATCAGTTATTTCCTATATTCTCAATCAGTCTTTTGTATTTTATGTCGGCGAATTCGTTTCTGACGGCAACTCTCTTGTCTTTTGGTATATCGAATTCCGTACCATCGGTCAGCACAATAGTTTTGTTAGGAGTGCCGACAATCTGGTTAACAGAAACCAAAGCGTAACGCACAGGTTTCATAAAGCCGTGAGGCTCAAGCTCCTTGTGAAGTTCCGCAAGTGAGGTGCGTGTTGTGTAGCTTCTGTGTGAGGTGTGGATAATCGACTTGTGTCCCTGTGACTCTATCCATAAAATATCATCAAGGGCAATGGTTTCATCAATTCGGTCACAAGTTACGGTGATAGTCTTTTTGGCGGCAAAATTTTTGAAAAAGAAGTCGAGCACAGCAAAAAATCTGTCTTCTTCAATCGGCTTTAACAGATATCTTATTGCTTCAACATCGTAGGACTCAACACCGAAGTCGGAAGATGTTGTGCAGAAAACTATTTTAGTACGTTTGTTTTCGCTGTATAGCTGTTTTGCAGCTTCCATACCTGTGATACCCGACATATATATATCCATAAATACAAGGTCGTATTTGTCACGGTCAGCTGCAAGAAAAGCTTCGCCTGATTCAAACCAGTCTATGTTTTCTACGTAATCTGTTTTTTCGAAGCCTTTTTTTATGAGGTTTATAATCGTGTCACGTTGACTTTCGTCATCGTCACAAATCGCAATTTTTACGGTAAAGTTTTTATCCAGCATTATTAACACCACTCCCTTACTGTATACATAGTAATTGTAACATCAGAATACTTTCTTCGCAATATAATTTGTAAAATACTTTGTATATTGTTTTTGCTCAAACCACTATAATTGATATGATTGAATAATTCGCCCAAGATGTATCATTACAAAAAGTGTTGTACTTAGTTTGACAATCCATCTAATATATTGACTTATGTTTACACTGATATATAATTATTATAAAGACGTAATTATTTAAGATTTTTTATTTTGAGTGCACCCTGAGTAGCACTCTCAAGCGTATTATATATGTAATGACTTTTTATATGAAAGGATTGATATTATGAAGAAGATAATATCGTTATTGCTATCTTTTATTATGGTGATAAGTATATTTTACGCTATGCCGTTTTCAGCATTTGCAGTTGAACTCGGCGCGTCACAGTCGTCCTACCGAGTCGGAGATTATTTGCTGGTTAAAAATGACGATGGGGTTGAAATTTTACAGTACCTTGGTGATGAAACAATAATTTCTATTCCATCTATGTTTGGTGCAAGAACAGCGACTCGCATAGGTGAGAAGGCGTTTTATCGCTGCGACAAGATTTCACAAATTACTGTTCCGTCATCAATCACAAGCATAGGAAAATGGGCGTTTTATGGTTGCTCAAGTCTTGAGTCGATCGCAATAGGTGATTCTGTGACCACTATTGATAGAGAAGCGTTTGCTCACTGTAAAATTACATCAGTTGTGATTCCGCAATCAGTGACAAGTATAGGGGATAGGGCGTTTTATTCATGTAACAGCCTTACATCAGTTACTATCCCTGCTTCTGTGACAGACTTGGGCTCTGCTGTTTTTTCATCATGTAAAAAGCTGACATCAATAAATGTTGATGTAGAAAATGAAGTATATGACAGCAGAGATAACTGCAACGCTATTATTGAAACTGATACAAATACTCTTATATACGGATGCAGTGCTACGGTTATTCCTGATTCCGTTACAAGCATAGGTGATGAAGCGTTCAGCGATTGTACTAGTCTTACTTCTGTCCAGTTTCCTGAATCTGTGACAAGCATTGGTTACAGAGCCTTTTCTCAATGCACAGGTCTGACATCTCTCACAATCCCATCATCAGTTAAAAGTACAGGTGAGTCTGCGTTTTCAGGATGCGGTGGTATTGAAAAAGTAACCATTGAAAATGGTGTGGAAACGATAGGAAGGGCTACTTTTGCGAATTGCTACAAGCTTACTGAAATTACAATTCCTGAATCTGTGACAGAAATAGGTGATTCAGCTTTTTATTCATCGGCACTAACAAAAGTCGTGATTGAAGATGCAGCTTTAAAAATCGGCGACAGAGCATTCTCTGAGAGTGATAGCCTTAAGAGTGTGGATTTGGGCGATAAAGTGAAATCTATCGGTCCGGGAGCGTTTTCCGGTTGTACAGCTCTTACAGCAATTACAATTCCTGATTCTGTTGAAACTATAGGTAACGGTGCGTTTCTTGAGTGTACAAATCTTACAGAGTTCGTAGTTCCTGATGGTGTTGCCTGTATTGAGGGCTATGTTTTCTGTGGTTGTACAAACCTTAAATCGGTTACAATCCCTGACTCGGTTGAGACTATAGGCGATTTAGCATTTTATGGATGCACAAGTCTTGATAGAGTCGTAATCCCTGATTCGGTTTTGTTTATGGGAGATAAAGTGTTTGCTAACTGCTCAAGCCTTGAGTCTGTCACAATAGGCAGTGCGGTACAGACCATCGGTGATAATGCGTTTGCATCTTGTAAAAGTCTTAAATCAATTGTGATTCCTTCATCTGTAACAAATCTTGGTATGAGTGCGTTTGATGGTTGTGTTGGTCTTGAGTTTGCTGTGGTAGGTGACGGTGTGACCGATCTGGTTGACACTTTTAACGGGTGTTCAAACCTCTCTCAGGTAACACTGGGTAAATCAATTCAGAATATCGGCAACTACACATTTGAAGGATGTACAAGTCTTGCTAAAGTTGAAATCCCTGATTCGGTGCAGACTATCGGCGATCATGCGTTTTCATCTTGTGCCAGCCTTAGCAAAGTGACAATTCCATCTTCTTTGAAGAGTGTGGGTATGTATGCATTTTACGGATGCGAAAATCTCACATCAGTCATAATCCCTGAGTCTGTGTCGAGTATCGGTATGATGGCATTCGGTTTTTATTATGATTCCGATACCAATACATTATGCTCAGTTGATGATTTCACGATTTACGGCTATAACAACACTGAAGCCCAGAGCTATGCAAATGACAGTGAACTAAGATTTGTGTCATTAGATAAGCCTGCTGATAGTGAAATAGGTGATGTTAATGGTGACGGAGAAATCAATATTATGGACGTAACAGCTATTCAGCTACACATTGCACAGATAGAAACAATCGCTGATGAGAGATTTGTCTGTGCTGATACTGACAATAATTTTGAAATCACCATTATGGACGCAACAATGATTCAGTTGTTAATTGCAGAGATTGTATAACAGCTTTAAGTTTTAGAACATATAATAAAGGCTGTCTTACCAAATCGGTAAGGCAGCCTTTTTGTTGTATATACATATTTAGTATGTGTGTTTATCACTTCTGTGAATAATACTTTATGCATCTGAGCACAGCATCCTGTGCATCATCGTCTGCAATATAAATATCAGGTTCAAGTCCATATACATCAAATTCTTTATCAAATCCTACTAAAATGGATCTTGAATATATGAGCTCAAGACCGCTGTTAGGTAAAGACAGTCCGAACACATTTCCTAAATGTATACAGCCGTTTGTATTTGTACCTACAGACAGAGTGTTTTCAACGCTGTCAAGCATCATGATAAACACCTCGCCCGAGGAATAATTACGCTTGCTTTGCAGAACAAATAGGGTGTTATCGTTACTGATCATTTTTTCAGGCTTGTTATCTAAAGTGCCGTCGAGTGTTGTAATACCTGTCAAAGGCTCTCGGTTAAGAAACTCTGCTTTTATTTTCTCGTCTACAATATCAAGCTCTGAATACAGGTCTATATACTGTTCATCCATAAACGGACTTTTGATTTTGTTGTAAAAATCAGTTGCTAAAACTATTTGAGGATATGATATATCTGTAATCTCTCCTGTATATCCATATACCCACATCATATCTACTTCAGCGGTACCACCACTGTTGTTACGCAAATCAAGAATAGAAAACTCGTGTTCAGCATGTTTTTTGGAGTTGTTGAGAAAATTGTTTGTCTGTGAGAAATCGAACTCTGTAACACTCATAGCAGAAAGGGAGGAAATCGCCACCGAATCCTCTTCGCTGTATTCAGAAAGAGTTGCCTGGTCGCCACCGACTTCACTTAATACCCATTCTATGTCGATTTCTTTAGTTCTTGAGCCAGCGGTAAGCTCGAGTTTTGCAGGGAGTTTTTCTTTGTCTGAACTTGTTACTACAGCAAAAATACCATACACAAGCTCTCCGCTTTCTGCAATTGTGATTTTAAGATATTTTTCGTACTCTTCAGCAAGATAGTATCTCTTGCCGTCAATTTCTGTAAAATAACCGCTGCCTGTTTCCAGAAATTGCATTTTTGATGATTCGTAATATGTATTAGCCTCATCAAAACAGGTGTTACCGCCTACTCTAAAATGAGAATCTTTTATAAATCCCAGGTGCTGTGATATTATCTGTGCAAAATTCTGCTGATTTATCTTGTCCTTTTCATAGGCATCGATGCTTGATTTGATTTCTTCCTTAGCTTTATTGAAGGCTTCATCTCCGCCAAAATATGTATAGCCCGCATACAATGATTTTAAAGCACGAAACATTGTATCAACGTCTTCTTTTGCCTCTTCTTTTGTTACATTATCATAGTCAAACGAGCTCAGACTCTTAATCTCGTCATCGCTGAATTCTATGTTTTCATAATCCTTGAGGTATTCAGCCTCGTCGTATGACGCATCACGTGTTATGAATGCCTCATTCTTTTGGTTAACCGATTCGATCAAGCTGTCTAATGTCAGAGGTATAACCTCTTCTGTTTTTACGCCACAACCTGATGCCAGTGTCAGCATCAACACTAAAATAACCGCTATAAATTTATTACTCATAATTGAATGCCTCCCATAACTTTACCTCTTTTGGCTTATTTGTTTTATTATAGCTTGTGTGGTACAAATGCGCAACATACACAGTGTGTTTTTTTGTTTTTATAATTGTGTGAACACTCTTTTCATTCCTTTTGTTTCAGCGTTTTATAAAGATTGTTACAAAAAGCATTTATCGGTTGTGTTTTGAGAATCTCTATGATAATATATAAGCCTGATAGTTTTAATGAATTATGGTGTCGGTGTATGTTGCTATTTTAATAATACATATTCTGAATACTGGTATGGTGACAAACGGAGCTGTATGTATTGATGCACTGACTTTGGATTAAATATTTAGTTTTAGGAGGGAATCAAATGCGACTTGTTAATGTAAGCAACACTGATTACGGCGCTACATCTGAAGTTAAAAACATAAAGGGTGTAGCTGTATGCAAATATAGGGGTCGTTTTATGAAACGTTTTTGCTCTCTTTTACTCGTAGTTGTGATACTTATGGGTATAAGCCTGTCAGGATTGTCGGTAAATGCCGCACAGCATGATAATACAGGTGTTGTTTCTGATGGAAACAATGACGCTGAGACTATGGTAGTGCCACAGATACGTGTTACAACCGTTGACGGTAATGGTGTTTCACTTCAGAAAGCTAACGGTTATGTTGAGGCAACTATCACTATTACCGATACAGACTCATCTGTGCTGACTGATAATATTCTGTTTAAGGTGCGTGGTAATAGCACAGCGAACCCTGCTATTGCGAAAAAAGCTTTTACTATTAAGTTCGACTCAAAGAAAGATGTTCTTAATATGGGCAAGGCTAAAAAGTGGTCATTGCTTGCAAATGTCTTTGATCCTACACTTATGCGTAACTACATTGCCTTTGATTTTGCTCAGAAGATGGAGCTTCCATTTACTTCACAGCAACGCTATGTCGAGCTGTGGGTGGATAATAGCTATAGAGGTTGTTATGTGCTTACAGAACCGGTTGAAGAAGGTTCTACCAGAGTGGATATTGATATTGACAGCAATGATGGTATGAAGGACTTTCTTATTGAATTAGAAATGGATCGTGTTGAAGAAGATGTTTCTTACTTTACTACAAATTATATGAGATTTGCAGTTAAAGAGCCTGAAGAGCCTAACGATGAACAGCTCGAATATATATCTTCTACAGTGAACAACATTATGGATGTAATTAAAAGCGGTAATAGGGAAGAAATTTCCAAGGTAGTTGATATCCCGTCTTTCACACGATATTATTTGCTTAACGAGTTATTCAAAACTCTGGATTTTAATTACAGCTCAGTATTCTTCTATTACAAAGATGGTGTTCTCTACAGCGGTCCTGCTTGGGACTATGACCTCGCTGCTGGTAACACCAGTGCTTCATACTCCGCGGTCAGCAAAGCAGCTGCTGACCCAACCGGACTTTTTGCTTCGGTTCGAAATATCTACTGGTATCTTTGCTCTTGTGATTGGTTTAAGAGCGAAATCCGTGAAACATATTTGCAATACTATGATTATATGTACAACATCACCTCAACAGGCGGTTTGATAGATACCCTGAATGAGGATTACGGATATATTTATGACCGCAACTACAGCGATGCAGGTTGGAGTCCGTCGAGATGGTGGGGCAATTTGCAGATGGAGCCTCTTGACACATTTTCGGGGAATGTTGAATATTTGCGTGACTGGCTGTACACCCGTAATGTATGGATGAGCAACTATTACGATTTGCACGCAATTGCAGGTTTACGTGGTGATGTAAATGGTGACGGAGTAGTTTCGATAATGGATGCAACTCTGACTCAATATCAGATGGCAGAGCTTCAATCATTGGATGGAAATGGCCTGTTGTGTGGAGATATCGATAAAAATGGTACTATATCAATTATGGACACAACTGATATTCAAAGATTCCTTGCACAGATAATTACTGATTTATAATAGAATAACATAAAAAAGAACACTCACCGTTTGAAGTGAGTGTTCTTTTTGTGTGTAGTATTTATTACTTAATTACCATCAGATTTTTTGAAGACTCATATAGCCAGATTCCATCGTCAGGGTACTCTGCAATAAGTGTCATTGTTGCTCCTGCTTCGGCAGCTTTTTGTAAAGCGATGTCCTTGTTGCCACTGTACAGGTAGTACACGCACTCGCTACTGTCAACATTGTAAATAGAAGAATCACAGAGGTATGTGACAGGTTCGAATACGTCATTATCAGGGTGGTTCCAGAATCCTGCTGTGATGGCACCGTCTGAAGCAATAGCGACATCTTCACATTGATTCCATCCTGAATATATAGTGGTATATCCTTTTTCTATCAGTAAATCACTGATTTCATAACTGAGATTGGAGTATCTATCTCTGGCTTCATTAACGGCAGGTAACACTGCGTTGTTAAGAGAGCTGACCATCAGCACTGCAACAAGCAACACGGTTACAATCTTGCCCAGTCGCCAATGATGATAGGCATATACAACTAAAAGTGATATAAGCACATACAGCATAAAATAGTATATGTTTCGTACTGATAATTTTGTGAACATATCTATTACAAAAACTCCTGCAATGCTGAAAGCGAATAAGGAGATAAGTGTTCCCCAGCCTTTAGACGGAGCCGTTTTTCTGTACTTAATCTGAAATGCTGATATAACAGTGATGATAACTGCTATAAGAAGCACTATGCCGTAATTCTCGCTTTTTGTGAGCAATTTCACCAGATGGGATATACTGTCGTTAACAGCCTTAGGTATTTCGTTTTTACTCAACAGTGTAGTGGTGGAGATAATCTCGTTGTGTGGAATATCGAGCAGTTTGATTGCTACAATGCCCATAAAATTAGCGACTAAAAAAGAGCCTGTGATAATAACGCCCTGCCACTGGATTTTCCTGTTGCGGTAAAAATAAACAGCTTGCTCAAAACACTCCACAGCTACCATAGGTACCAGCATTACAGCGGTCTGGCGTAAGCTTTGCATACCGGTCGCAAATGACATCAGTAATGCGATAACAAGAATAATTATTCTGAATACAGTAAGTTTTTCATTACGACGCAAAAAACATCCGAAACCGAGAAAAGCAGTGATAAGATAGCAGGCATAGTAGGAACAAAGTGTAAAGAACAACTGCCAGCCGTTAAGTTTGTAAATCGCATCACCACAGAAAGCTACGAGTGTTACAAGACACACCAAGCCTAAAAGACGTTCATGAGACTTTTTAAACACAGGGCGTGTCATCCACGAATACGAAAGGAAGATTCCTAAAGTCATAAGAATAGTAGCTATAGCCATAGATAAAGCAGGGTTACCCACGATGCCGTATACCAGCGACGCAAGTGCCGGAGTGGCTATTATGTAAAACTGGTTGCCGAAAACCCAGCCTTCCGGAAACAGAGATTTAGCTTCCCAGGCTTTGACAGAGTACAGTATATCGGAGTACATATCTGTACAGTAAAAACCAGTGTTAAGAGAAAGGTTCAAATAGCATATAAAAATGAAATAGACCAAAAGACATCCAAGAAACAGGATAGTCATAAGAGAATTGTGTGATTGAAAAATCGACAAAGCCTTCGACAATTTAGATTTCATTTTCTGTTACCACCTTACCACCTTTATGATTTATCAATTGTACCATATGATATGTAAAAACGCAAGATAACTGGCGGATGTGTGATACGAGGAAACACAGATTCAAAAACATTCTACATGTTAGATGCTATGAGTTTACAAATCAATTTCATAATAGTATACTTAAATTAACAAATATATTTGAGGAGGCGGTTTTTTGAAAAAAGTAATATCGTTGTTCTTCGCTATTATTATGGTATGTAGTGTGTTTTACGCTGTACCATTCACAGCATTTGCAAAGGAAGTTGATATAGCACATTCAGCTTCTTCAAAACCTGTGATTTCGGTTGAGTACGTAAAGCTCAATCCGTATATGGGCAGTTACGGTGAGTTTGTACTTAAGGTTACAGGAGCTACCAATGTAACTTATCAATGGCAGGCAGGTTATTATGACAGTGCGCTTGCCCCTGTAGATCTTGATGATAACGAATATTATATCGGAACAAAAACAAACCATTTTAAGATTCTGGCATCAGGACAACTTGATACTCTTGAGTTTCGTTGCAAGATTACCTATGACGGCGGTTCTACTTATAGTCAGATTTTCCATTTTACATTCCTTGACCCTAAGGTGATCAGCAGAGCATACGTTGTAGGTGTGGATGCTCCTGTTTTCGGATGCGTCCCAAAATACAGTACTGATGATATTCAGAGTAAACAATACGAATTGGAATCAATGGTGTGGTATGGACCAATAAATGGCTCATCTGCTCCTGAGATGAAGAGTACTGATGTTTACGTTGAAGGTAAGTACAAATGCAGATTCTATCTTGATCCTGCAGAGGGATATACTTTCAATGAAAATTCTGATTGTAGTGTGGATGGCATTATTTGCGATGTGTATTCTGAAAAGAGAGATGACGGAACAACCGCTTATTATGCAGACCGTGTTTACACAGTAGCTTATAAGGGAAACGTGCCTGAGGGAATTCTGGACTTTGAGTGGAAAAATCCGTCTGATACAAGCTCTAATGTTAATTTAGGCAATGCGTACCTTGGCACAGATTCGATGGACATTCCGTTTGAGTTTAAAATAAAGGCTTTGCCTAAAAATATGGCGATAGCTGATTATACTGTTTATGGAAGCACGTATATTCAGGTCAATAGTAAAAGTGTTTATTATACACATACAGGCGATAGAGTTAATCTTAAAGATGTGGCAACCGTTCCGGGAAGATATTATATCTACCATGAGCTTTTCCTTCTTGATCCCGAGGGAAATGAGATAGCAACAGAGTCTGTGTGCTATTTTGTAAATGTCTATACACCGACATTCATCACAGATTTGTCAGTGGAGGTTGATGAGCCTATAGCGGGCCTTGAAGCGGAAATAGCTTTTTTGAACAAGACAGAAGGCTGTGTTGTCGATAATATGTATTGGTATGATATAACCGATGGGGAGCGTGTTCTGCTCAAGCAAACAGACACCTTTGAGGCGGGGCGCACATATCAGGTTGAGATGTGGCTTAAAGCGAATGACGGTTATTATCTGAGTACGGACAAGGAAGGCTATCTTAACGTAAATGCAAAAATAAACGGCAAGCCTGCAGAGGTTTTGCTTGATTCTTCTGACAAAGTGGCAGGATTCACACTTGATTTTACTATCCCAAAAGACGATTTTATGCTCGGCGATGTTAACGGCGATGGCCGCATCACTATTATGGATGCAACTGCTATCCAGCTCCATATTGCTCAGCTTGAGATGCTTCCTGAAGATAAACTGGCTTGTGCTGATACAGACGGTGACGGTAAAATTGCAATCATGGACGCTACACAGATTCAGCTGTTTATCGCACAGCTTATTCCTGAACTATAGTTTTATAGGACGAGAAGAGTTTTGATGCTATTTTGATACTTTTTCAAATTTTAGCGTTACTTATTGTATACACGCTGATATTTTGATGCTAAGAAAATCTAAGACTGATGTGAACGTTTGGTTCACACCAGTCTTTTTGTTTGTCGTATATTAACTTGTAATCATATCTTTGGCAACATAAATACAGCAATTTCAGATGCTCAAAATTTGACCTGCTTAAACAAAGAATATAGACAAAGTATTTTAACTGGATTTGCCTCATAACAAATATATGTTATGAAAACCTAAAAACAAAACCTCCGCTGATTTTTAGCGGAGGTTCTAGGTTAGCTTGATTATTTACTTCTGTTAAGCACAACAGTAAAGGTAAAAATCATCGAATTTTCATCAAATGAATACTCGATATAGCCGTCGTATTCTTTAGCAATACGTTTTATACTTCTGATGCCGAAGCCGTGGATGTCTTTGTTTGACTTGGTGGTTTTTAGCTCACCGCCGGATTTCTTTGGAGCAGTAGCGCAAGAGTTTTCGAGATGAATAACAACGAAGTTAGAATGGTTTTCTTTTATTGTCAGATCAATAGTTTTATCTTTTGAGTTTTTTGAAGCCTCTACTGCATTTTCGAGCAGATTGTCAAGAATCGAAGTTAGATTAGCATCGTTAATAAACGAAAAATCAATATCTCTGACATCGCAGTATAAGTCTATACCATAGTTTTTGCACACCGACACATAACGATTAATAATAGCGTTAACTAGCTTATGTGTGCTGTATTTGCGTAGGTGCTTTATTTGATATTCACCGTATAAGTCATCAATATATTTATTGATGCTTGTACAGTCGTTATGATTTGCATACTCCTTTATAGACATCAAATGGCGTTTAATATCATGAATCAAAATATTTGAACTCTCGTAATGATTCTGTAATAGTGAATAATACTCAGTGTCGATTTCAGCTTTCTGTGTTTGAAGTCTGTATTCTGTGATTTCCTGCTGTGTCTTTAGCATTGATTCGTGTATCCAGAATATAATGATGTTCGAGTAAATCAAAAGAATAGTTGAAACCATAAATATGAAGTAAACTGTTTTTGGAACATCAATAATAATTGTAATAGTAAGAATACCGTGCAACAAAACAATAGATGCTAGTGGCAAAATAAAGAGGAAGGCTTCCTTTGATGAGCGAAATGTTTTTCGTGATTCTTTTCTAGACAGTTTTGCGATGAGAAGTGCCACGAAGAAATAGAGTAACTTTGTACACGCAGTTTGTATCCATAGCACTGTGTCATTGACAGTAGCCTCTAATATTTCAGTACCGAAGAGTAATGTAGAACTGTAGTATATGCATAATTCTGTAATTACCATTGTTGCGGTCAATATAGCTGAATTAAAGATTGATTGAAAAATACTGGTATCGAATAACAAGAAACACAATAGTATATTAAACACCAAAAAAGCTCCAAGGTTTATAAATGGCATCTCCAAAAAGCTAAGAGCAAATTGAAGAAAAGCTGAGATTGTAAAACTCCAGAATACCATTTTTTTAGAAGCTTTTATATCGAATTTTTCAGAGAAGCACATCAGTGAGATGAGAGCCTCAAATATATATGTGAGCAAATAACATATTGCAGATATCATCAGTTGTTACCCCCAACAAAAGCCATAAATTCATTCTTTAGTTGTGTATAATGTCGTCTGGATACACACGCGACAGTCACAAGTTCGTTTTCTGCCTGAAATGTTATCACAGTTTTATCAACATTGATTACATTCTGCAAATTCACAAGAAAGCTCTTGTGAGAGAAAACAAAACAGGTTGGCTGATTTATAAGCTTTTCCCATTCGAATGGCTTTTTGTTTGTCTTGTAGGTAGCTGTTTTTGTTACAACTGTAGAACCATACTTAAGGTTTTCGATATACAATATGTCTTTTGTTTTCACTCTGCTGATACCATCATCGGTTTCGATAGCAATATTTTTGCTTATATTTTTGTAGTGTTCCACAGCTTCAGTAAAGTTTCTGCAAAATCGTTTCTCGTCAATTGGTTTTGATAGATACCTAAAGACTGAAATTTTCATCGCATTGTCAAGATAATCAAAGTAGGATGTAAGAATAATTACGATGGTTTCAGGGTTGTTTTTCTTCAAATTCTCTGCGACCTGAAGCCCGCTTATGTCGCCCATCTCAATATCAAGTATAGCTATATCATACACAGCATTTATATCAAGTGAAAAATCGCCACTATTCTGGGTCTCAATATTGAATTCAAGATTTTCGTAAGATTTTATATTTTCGAGTAAGTTTGTGACTTGTTCTACGATGTTTTTATCATCGTCACAGATAAGAATACTAAGCATAAACATTACACCTCATATTAATTATACAGAAGGAATACACTTTTGTCATCAGATTTTAAAACTCAAAAATGACCGATTTTGCTAAAAATGATACCGTTTTTTCTGTAAGTGAGATTTTTAGCTTAGCAAGTGTTATAATCCAGTTGGGTATAGTATTGCTATATAAATGCTTTTTAGGAGATGATTTTATGAAAAAACTAATGAGATTATTTACTTCAATTTTAGTGATTGCGATTCTTACTACGTGTTGTATTATTTCTTCAAACGCCGCAATTCCACCCCAGAAGTACGGCGATCTCGATTACGATGATGTGGTTACAGTGATCGATGCTACAATTATTCAATGTCATCTTGCTCAGATTAAATTAATATTAGGTGATACGCAGGAAGCTGCGGACGTTGATAAGGACAACGAAGTAACTATTTTAGATGCAACTCTGATTCAGCAGTATGTCGCAAGATATGACGTTGAGTTTCCTGATGATGAGTATTTCTTAGTTGATGCGTATTTGTATGGAGTTATTCTTGATTATGATTCAGGAAAAGCTATGGCTTCAATACCTGTCAATTTCTATGTTGACGGATTTAATGAACCGGGTCCAAGTACAGTTAAGCTTTATGTAGATCATGAGTTAGTTGTTCAAACAAGTGAGCTCGGATTACCACCTCACGAAGATGAATATGTTCTTACTCACACATTTGAAAAAGCAGGTACATATGACCTTGTGATTTGTGTATGTGACAAATGGGGTGAGTCACTAGACTGGAGAATCGATGATTACGTAGTTGTTGACCCTGTTACAGATACATCCAAACCAATTATCACCTCCATAAGACGTGATTCTTTAATATCATTAACTCCTGAATTTATAGCTCAAGCGCAGTACGGCACAGCACCATACGAGTATAAATTCGAACTATATTCAACATGGTACTTTGATGATGAAGGTATAGATGATTATTTAATAGCTTCTCAGGATTTCTCGGAAGATGATACTTTTGAAGTGGATCTTAGACACTACGGCACTGGTGGTTTATATAAAATTATAGTAACAGTTAGAGATTCAAACGGGGCTAAAACAACAGAGTCTCAGATATTCGAAATACATACAGTTGATCCAGCGTAAAGCTAAATATTAACCATTCTCATATATAACCCTACACAAAGATAGCACCGAGGTTTAAATTTCGGTGCCTTTCTATATACAACATATAAAATTGACCGATTTTGCCTAAATTGATACCATTTTTGCCAAATGCGAGATTTTTTTCTTGTTAAATGCTATACTTAAATCGGAGGTAGTGTGGCTACTCAAATATATTTCGGGAGTTGATTTTATGAAAAAATTAGCAACTTTTGTTTTAGTATTGGCGATGATTCTTTCTACAGTGGCTGTTGGAGTTAATGCTACAACTTTAGAAGAAGAGTTGTCCACTCAGATGTTCGATTACTTTGGAGGTAATGAGGCGGATTTATCTTATCTCCCATCTGATGCACCTCTGGTAGTCTTGGGCGATTGTGTAGAAGTTGATGATATGGTTATCTTCAGTGCTTATGCAGTTTGGATGGGTGCTGATTGTGCAGAAGTAGCAGAAAGATACGGAGATTGTTGTGTTTGGGCTGGTGGGATTACCTATCCATCTCACACAGGTATGTTCGTCAGAAAAGATGGCGAAATCTACACTTTAAAAGAGGCTTGGGAAAACGGAATAATTATTGATTTATCACCTGCTGTCGGTTTTTCGGAATACGCACAAGTGTATCCTATCGGAGATGCAGATTTAGATTACGAGGTATCTGTTTTAGATGCAACTCTTATTCAAATGGAAGTCGCAAAAATGAGACCGTTGGGTCAACATTGGATCTTTGAAGTGAGTGATGTTGATGATGATGGCGATGTTTCTGTATTAGATGCCACAGCCATCCAGCTGAAAATAGCAAGAATAGAGTAATACCTAAAAATATAATCCCCTGAACAAAGAAAGCACCGAGGTTTAACCTCGGTGTTTTTCTGTTCTCGATGAATTACAGTTGATATTCCTCAACAGTTATGCCGAAAAGCGAGCAGATGGCGAGTGTAACATCTACTTCTGCTACGGATGAGCATATCAAATTCTGACCCGCTTAAACAAAGAATAATGAAATTAACCAAATCAAATGTTCTAGCGAATTTGAACACTATTTAACAACACATAAAGAATAGCGTAACCCAATCTGCTGAATTCTGGTAGATAAAATATGATAATTCCCAATATTTTATAAAAATTCTATTTGGTGTATATTTTGCCTACTGCTATGGTCAATTTTCACATATTATATTGACAAAAAAGCTTGTCGTTGGTAGAATTTAATATATATATCTTACAGAAAGTGAAATATATTGTCACTCTTTTACAAGGAGCACGAATATATGACTGAAAAAGAACTTAGGCGACTGCGACGCAGTGATTTGATGGAAATATTGTTGGAACTTAGCAAAGAGAACGAACAACTGCGAGAACAACTTAAAGAAGCCGAAAAAAAGATACAGGACCGTCAGATACTAATTGAAGAGTCGGGCTCTTTGGCAGAGGCAGTTTTGAAACTTAATCGTATTTTCGAGGATGCTCAGGCGGCTTGTGAACAGTATGAACACAATGTTCGATTGCGCTGTGAGCAGCTTGAGAGCGAAACCGGACGCAAATGTGAAGAGATAATAAGTCAACTTGAGAAAAGTGCATTAACGAAGAAACACAAAAGAGCAAAAGCAAACGGAAGGGATACACTTTGATAAAACAAAAGAACATACTTGAACGTCCCTCTGTTGAACTGCTGGAAGCGGAAATCCGGAGAACAAATTATAAGCGGCGTTTCCATACAGTACTTAAAAGCACTATATATGCACTGATTACCGTTGCGGCGGTGGCTGTTTTGGTGGCAACCTTATGGTTGCCTGTTATGCAGACCTACGGAAATTCTATGACACCGACACTGAGCGATGGAGAGATTATTTTCTCTGTAAAGACAAAGAAATTAGAACAAGGCGACGTTATCGCTTTTTACTATAATAATAAGGTATTAGTCAAACGTGTGATTGCAGGTTCAGGGGATGTCGTGGATATTGACTCAGACGGAACGGTCTATATCAATGAGCAATTATTAAATGAGCCTTATCTGTCAGAAAAATCTATGGGAGAGGTGGATATCGAACTACCATATCAAGTACCTGACGGCAGGTACTTCGTTATGGGCGACAACCGAGTCACTTCGGCTGACTCCAGACATACGTCGGTGGGATGTGTGTCTGATGAACAGGTAATCGGAAAGATTATTTTCCGAGTCTGGCCGTTAAAACAGATCGGACCTATCAACTAACCTTAACATTACGTAATTTTTTACAGGAAGGAGGTAACCCGAATGCGGCTCAAAGAAAACGGTATGTTGCGAAAATATCAAAAAGCAAATAAAAATCGGAGCATCCTGAATATGTTTATTCGGGTTATGGCGTGTCTGGTTGTATTCTGCACAACTTACGCACTCATCCTCCCTGTTATTACGCTTGAGCAGGAATACACCTGCGGTATGGAAGAACATATACATACTGACAGTTGCTATGCACAGGACGGTATGTTGCAAGAAAACTCACCTAAGCTCATTTGCGGACAGATAGAACATCAGCACAATGAAGACTGTCATCCGTACAAAAGCAAACCCCAAAAATCATCTCCGGCTTCTGTGGGAGCAGGCAGTACGGCAACTTTGACTCTCGATTTTACCAGTTGGGGTCCTTGGAATCCGATTGAGTTTCCTCAGGGCAACACTTATTCCTGTGAGGTCGGCTCAGAAGTCACCATCACTTTGGACGACTACTTAAACCGAGGAGTTTCTTACAACGAACCCGATATCACTGTGTCGGGATGCACAGTAGTTTCGGTTAGTTGTACCTGTGACCAAGGGCACACCTCTCACAGTGGTTGGAGCAATTGCGGTATGCGACACGAAATCGTATTACGCATCACGCAAAATACTGCGCGCATTGAATGTCGTGTGGGTGGTTACGATTGGCCAAAGGAAGGCAACAGCGTAGTTATCTCAGGCTCTGATACTCCTGAACCTACTACACCTTCTGAAACCATTGCACCTACTAAACCGACTAATCCGCCGGAAACTCAGCCGCCAACAGAACCAGAGGTGGTTCGTCCCGGTTATCCAACTGCTGTAAAGACAGGCAAATCGACGGTTGATACCCTGTGCTTCTACAACTTTTCTGCCAGCGACAGTGGCATCTTACCTCTGGCAGGTTGCGAATTTCTGATTACAGGCACCACAGACGACAATCAGCCGTACTCAGCAACTATCTACAGCGATGATAATCTGGAGATTCAGTTACCTGATGACATACCGACAGGTAACTATACTATCACAGAAGTGTCTACACCTGAGGGTTATATGCGTGACAGCAATCACACAAGGAGTTTCGGTGTTACCTATAACAATGAAGTGGGTGAGAAAACATTTTCAGATAGTAGGACTATTGGCAGTTTTTTAAATCATACATTAGAAGATCTTGATGCAGGCAAATATGCAGAGGTCGAGGATTACAACAATCGTACATATGAAATAGTGCTTAATGCCGAATCAAGTATTCGTCTATACCAAATGAACCCTATCGATGTGTTGTTCGTCGTAGACCAATCAAACTCCATGTTGTTCCCTTCGGGACTGAGAGAAACGGGAACATCCATAACTCTCTATCAAGACCCAACAGAGAACTGGTGGTCGGGAAATCAGAATCTCAACCAAATGGACCAACTTGATAAAAGCAAGCTTTACTATATTATCGCTGACCCAAGCGGTACGTCCACAGTCTTTGCCGTATGGCATAACGGAGAACGCTGGATGTATCAGGATGCTTCCTACTACGCAAAAGCTTGGCACGACAATGCTGATGGTTATCGTCAGGAAGGCGAGATTGCGATTTTCCCTCAGTCAAATGTCAGTTTCAGCGACCAACCTACTACAAACAGTCAAGGGCAGAAAGTTCGTGCCAATGGTGGTGACCTTGGAATGACTATCGCAGGTACCCTTGGAAACGATATCGGCTCAGGTGGCAGAAAAACCTATCAGGTTTATACCGCTGTCGATCAGTACAACCGTTTGCATTATCTGGAGGAATCTATTTCAAGAGCAATCTATCAGCTTTCTGATGCTAACGTAGAAAACACAGCAACTCTGATTAGATTTACCAAGACTGTGGACGAGGCGCACTGTATGGGACCTATGGAGCTTACTCCTGACAACGCAGATGTTCTTGTGGATGCAGTCAATTCCATCAACACAAGCGGTGGTACACGTCAGGATTTAGCTTTAGAGCACGCTTACGCTCATCTGACAGGTAACATAACCTACAAAGATGGTTCTTCAAACGATAAATTTACAAAAGACCCGAAATACACCTTTACAATCCTCATCACTGACGGTGCACCGGTACGAAGCGATAACAGTGCACCACCTCTTGATACCATCTACTCACAGATTCGTAGCTTCGGTGCTCAGGTCAGACGAGAATCTACTCTTGTTACAATCGGACTTGGTATGAATAACGTTGAAGGTGGTAAACAGGTATTGCAGGATATCGCATCACTTCCTCAGTATGCAAATATGCTGGAAGACGCATCGGATTTGACTGAGGTTCTCCACGATTTACTGTTCTCAAGTCTGACGCCAAAAGAGACTCAGGATATCAGTGGCGATGTGGAGGACGTAATCAGCGATTCGTTCTATCCTATCGCTTGGGTTAATAAAGGAACTTACACAGGTCGTAGCGTGCTGTATTCCGATGGTGCTCGGGATTGGGTTATTCTAGAGCCCGGTGACTGGATCACCTTAAACGGTGAATTTGTCGGTACACGACAAGGAAGTCGAGGGCATGGTCAGTTGATACAGGATGCAAATGGCGATATGTGTATCAGATGGAGCGACCGAACACTTTCTGATAATGTCAGATGGACAGGCCGTTTCTACGTAAAAGCCAAAGAAGATTTCATTGGTGGTAACGCTATTGATACCAACAAGTACGCCGCAATTGATGTGGGTGGCACGGCTTTTGAGCTTCCTGTACCTACCGTCAACGTCCGTTTGCTTAGTCTTAATCAGAACAACAGTGAGGTAACAGTTTATCTGGGCGACACCATAAATGAACCAGGTGACAGCCCGATAGACAGCCTTAGATATTTTTACAATAACACTAAATTTACCAAAATACATACAGGTATTCCTGACCGAAACGGCGTTGATTTCGGACCTATCCAGAACGCGTTGGATCCTGACGCCGACGCTAATGACGGTCTGGAAAACGACACCTTCCTGCTGAAATACGCAATGGGTATGGACCTGACTGACGAACAGTGGAAACATCTGATGGAGTCGCAGGATAACACCGTTGTTGTTGACTACACCTATGACGATAACAGTAGCCACGGTCCTGTAGGCTATTTCACATTCCGTCTTACTAAAAACGGCGAAACCGCTGACTTTGATTCTCACAAGGCTAGTGTAGCGGGGCAGCGTGTGGAAGACTATACACTTCACGTAACCTACACAGCTTACGAGTTAGGTGAAACTTCAGTGCTTGAAAGTGGAGTAAAACGACCTAATGCAAATGTTCACAACGGCACTGCAGGTCCGGGCACAGAAGTAAGCGATGAAGTTTCAAGCAAACGTCTTGAAGATGGCTACGGCATCGTAGACAAGGACAATGTTCACATTGTTAACGTCATAAGTGGTAGTATCCGTGTTACAAAGGAAATAACGAAAGATTTGGTCTTGGATGAAGACCAAGTTTTCCAATTCACTCTCCACCGTAGCGAGGATGGAAATGAACACTCAGAAGATATTGATTTGAAAGTTGTGGTAAAAGCCGGTCAGACTACAGGCACAGCACAGGTAGACAACCTCAAACGTGGCACATATACGCTAGTAGAACAACCAAGTGAAATCTACTCTGTTCGTGATATCACAATTGAAAGTGATACCAACTGCTACGCTACTAAACAGGTACCTATCGCAACATTCCATATGGGATATGATCCTTTAAATCTTAATGTTATAGGGAAACCAGCGACTGCCCGATATACTGATTACATAGGTGCTCCTAATGGTGTTTTTGGTGCCGCAAAGGTTACCAATGAAAAAACCGTCTACTACGGCGAAATCCCTGTAATTAAACAATGGAGCGGTGCGAATGCCCAGGGTAATGATAAAACGGTATTCGTTGTTCTTTATAAAAACACTCAAGTCGGTGAACAGTTGGTGCTTGATACTGATGGAAATGCCCGACTACTCAGGCTTGATGTAAATAACGGATTTAAAGGGGCTTTCAAAGTACCGTTGCCTGAAAAGGACGCTTTAGCAAAAGACCTCGGCTACTTTGTAAAAGAGGTAAGCGGTATCGGTTCTACCGCCGATGATAGACAGTCTGCCATCTTGGAAAACGACGGCACAACTGTACTGTATTACCAGTCAGTCATTGGTGATGGAGAACTTATCACTCTTTCAAACAGGCAATATTTTGTTACTTACGATATAGATAAAACTACAGGTACCTTCACGGTTACAAACCACGCAGCTGTGAGCTTGCCTGCTACATGCGGGTTAGGTACAAATATGTACACACTCAGCGGCTTGGGCGTTATCGCCATGGCTATGCTGATTTATGGATACAACCGTTTTTACAGACGTAAAAAGGGGGGCAGGTAATAAACGTCACTTGTCTCGGCAAATATCATTTTACGTCGAGGGTTGTATCATAACTTTATTTAAAAAATGAAAGGAAGAAAAAATTATGAAAAAAGCGATTGCTATCATTGTATGTCTTGTAATGGTTTTTAGTATGACCATCACTGCTTTTGCAGCAGATGCAACATATACTCTGACAATCAACAATCCGACAAAAGACCACACTTACGAGGCTTATCAGATTTTCTCAGGTACACTTGAGAATGTTAGCGGTACAGACACTCAGGTGCTGACCAATATCAAATGGGGCTCTGCTATTGTAGGCGAAGGCTATGACAATTCTGCTGCTCTGCTTAATGACATTCAGGCTGCTGCTACTGCTGCCGCTGATGATTCACCTATGAAGAAACTTGTAGGTGTTAACAGTGCTGCTAAACTTGCAGAAGATATGGCAGATAACATTACAACTGACTCTGAAACTCTTGATGCTCTTGCTGCTATCTTTGCTAAGCATATCGTAGCAGGTAAAAATATAGGTACTCAGGCTTATACAGAGAACGTTGTTACTGATGCTGACGGCAAAACTACTGACAAGAGCTACTATACAATTTCAGGCTTAACACCTGGTTATTATTTAGTGAAAGATCAGGACAACTCACTCGCAGGCGAGTACGATTCTTACACAAAGTTTATTCTCCGTGTTATCAAGGACGAGACTGTTTCTCCTAAGAGCAGTATCCCATCAGTTGATAAAACTATCAACGATACAATCGACGGTACATATTCTGAGCACGAGGATTTTGATATCAACGATACAGCTTACTACAAGTGGACAGGTAAACTTCCATCAAACCTGAAGGATTATGAAACATACTACTACAAGTTCTATGATACTCTTCCAACAGGTGTTGAGTATGTGCAGTTTGAGCAGATCTACCTCGAAGGTCATGACGGCAACGTTGTTCATTCTTTCTACGATGCTAAGACAAGCACCCAGATGCCTGCTGGTATCAACGCTACAATTAACGGCAAAAATGTAGAACTTGAGTTTGAGAATTTATGGACACTTTATCCTAGCATCCTACCTACTCACAAGATCATCGTTAAGTATTCCGCTCGTGTTACAAGAGACGCTTTAATCGCTGAGCCTATGACAAACAGCGTATATGTTGAGTTTAGCAACGATCCTAACGCTGAGGGTGATGGTTCAAAGGGTAAAACTCCTGAGGATGTAGCACATGCATTTACATTCCAGATTAACGTAGATAAGTACGATGCTGACAATAAGGACAAAAAACTTGAAGGTGCAGAATTCAAGCTGTACTATGAGCGTACAGAGAATGATGTTATTGTTAAGTACTATGCACAGGTTATCACCGAAGAGATGATTGCTGAGGGTACTATTATCAACGGCACTGCTGTTGATGCGGACGACCTTGGTGTTGTATATGGTTGGACAACAGACGAGAGTGCAGCAAGCGTACTCGATACTGACTCAAAGGGTGCGCTCTCTCTTCGTGGTCTTGACGAAGGTATCTACTACCTCAAGGAGACAAAAGCTCCTGCAGGCTACAACCTGATGGAGACACCTGTTAAGATTGAGATTATTCCTGTTTATACAGAATCAGGCGACGAAGTTAGCGTAACTGTTAACTACAAGGTTGACGATAAAGAGCAGGACAGCAACACTGTTGGCGTACGTAACTCATCAGGTTCTACACTCCCTGTTACAGGTGGTATAGGTACTGTTATTTTCTACGTACTGGGTACTGTTTTAGTTTTAGGTGCAGTAGTATTGCTTATAGTTAAGAAACGTATGAACTAATTTTTTAATTTTCATTTACCGATGCAGGGGAAGGCTAAGCCTTCCCCTGAGTACAACATTAAGGAGAGTCCCAATATGAAAAAAGGGTCTTTTTCAACCATAATTTTAATATTGGTTCTGGTTGTGGGATTGTCCTTGATGCTGTATCCCTCGTTCAGTAATTACTGGAATGATTTACACCAGACAAAAGCAATCGCTGATTACAATTGTGTTGTAGCGGATATGTCAGACGAAGACTGCAGTCACTTGTTTGAAGATGCTGTAGAGTATAACAAGGCTCTGCGTAAGATAAGATTTCCGCTGATGTATTACGATGATGTTGCTGGATATGATAACCTGCTCAATGTTGCTTCCAACGGCATTATGGGTTATATCAGCATAGAAAAGATAGGTGTAGAACTGCCTATATATCACGGCATAGATGAAACAACGCTACAGGTTGCCGTAGGTCATATTGAAGGGTCCAGTCTGCCGACAGGTGGCAAAAGTACCCACTGTGCACTTTCAGCACACAGAGGTCTTCCAAGTGCTCGTTTGTTTACGGATCTTGATAAACTGGAGATAGGTGATGTATTCACGCTGACAATTCTTGATAGGGTTCTGACCTATCAGGTTGACCAGATTCTTGTTGTTGAGCCAGATGATATAGAACCGCTGTATGTTGTAGAGGGTGAGGACTACTGCACGCTGGTGACTTGCACTCCTTACGGAGTTAATTCCCACCGTATGCTTATTCGCGGTACCAGAATAGAAAACGAAAAACAGCTTTTAAATATCCGTGTTACCGCAGATGCGTCTATTATTGACCCTATAGTAGTAGCTCCTTTTGTGGCAGCACCTATTCTGCTTATACTGTTCATATTACTGATGATTCCAAAACATCATAAAAACAGGAGGGTTGATTTATGCAAAAAAAGTTAATAGTTTTACTGCTCCTGCCATTGATTGTTTTTGGGTTTTGCACTCAGGTGTTTGCTGTGCAAAGCTTGGATCCTGACAAACAGTGTTCCATCACCTTTTTGCTTGAGTTTGACAGCATGCCTCTTGAGGGTGGTAAACTCACCTTATATCGTGTAGGACAAATCAGTCCCGATGGCAACCAATTTGTTTTAGTTGAGCCGTTACTGCAAGATGGGCCTGACCTTGATAATCTAGAGGACCCTTCGCTTGCAAAAACTTTGAACGAACTTGCTGTTGAGCACAACCTGCCTTCATACAAAGCTAGTGTTGTTGATGGCAAAGCAGTCTTTTCCGATTTAAAAACAGGTGTATATGTTGTATGCCAACTAAACGGTGAAGAAATTCCCGAATACGCTGCTATCAATCCTTTTCTCATATCACTGCCTCAGTGGCAGAATGATGCATATATTTACGACATAACTGCATCACCAAAGGTTCCTTTGCAACCATCCCCTACAGAACCGACACAGCCACAGCCTACAGAACCTGACGACACACCGGATTTGCCACAGACCGGTCAGCTGAATTGGCCTGTTCCAATTTTAGCAGTTGCTGGACTTGCGCTGTTCTTAGTAGGCTGGAAGCTGTTCTTTTCTTCAAATCGGAGGAAAGTATGAGAAAAAAATTCGGCGCATTTTGTATGATATTAGGCGCATTGTTGCTTTTCAGCGCTGTGTTCCTGCTTATATATAATCACGTAGAAGCAAGCAAGGCAGGGCAATCAAGTGCACAGGTAGTCTCACAGCTCAAAGACGTTATCCCTGACAGAGAAAATCAGCCGACAGACTCTGTTGCTGAGCCAGACATATCAAAAGCAAATCCGATGGAAACGGTTGAGATAGACGGCTACGATTATATTGGCTACCTTAGGGTTCCATTGTTGGGTTTGGAGCTCCCTGTTGTATCTGGTTGGGATTACCAAGCGTTGCAGGTTGCACCTTGCCGTTTCAGCGGTAGCGTAGCACAAAAAAACCTTGTTGTGATTGCTCACAACTATAGTAGCCACTTTGGCAACCTTGACCAACTTCAGTTTGAAGATGAGGTGCTGTTTACAGATGTGACGGGTGCAGTTACCGCCTATCGGGTCGCCTGTGTTGATGTGGTACCACCATCTTCTGCAGAAGAGGTTGTTTCAGGTGATTTTGATCTTGCTCTGGTAACCTGCACCTACGGCGGAAAAACCCGCTTTGTTGTGTATTGCAATGAAGTTATAACACACTAAAATTGTTGTTTGTCGAATAAACTCGATAATAAATAATTTATCTGGACTTGTGAAATCCTTTGTAGATATATGTTGTGTTACAAAGGAGGTGCGACGATGGCACGAAAAGTCAGAGGAAAACTAAAAAACAATAAGACAATAAAAACGAGAGCGACTCTCTATCGAATGATTTCGAAGAGGGTCGCTCTCTTGTTATGTGAGGTGATAGTGTGAATATACTCGAAGATTTGTATTACGGAAATGTTACAAAGCCTACTAACTTCCGCAAAAGATTCTACCGAATCCTTGACGGAGCAGGTATAGAACACAAAGGTTTACACTCACTCAGACATACCTTTGCAACTAACTTAGTAAACGGAGTGAAACAACCTGACGGTACAGTAAAAAGCCTTACTCCAAAGCAAGTAGGTGACCTCCTCGAACATAGCACGTCCGAAATAACAGAACGTTACTACGTCAAGCGTGATACATCAAGGCTCAACGGTATAACAGATGGGTTTGAGATGTAATAGAATAGTTGCACGATCAATTTTATGATGATAGAATAGAACTATATAAGTTTTCCTGTTTGTCTAGTTATTTGGAGGTCGACATGCTAAGGATAGCGTTAGTGACTTATGTTGGTTTTGTTATGATATATGCATGGATATATAGTGTAGACTGTCGAATAGAGTATCCGTATACTCCGTTTAAGCTTATGAAACAAAACTCTTTTTGTAGCAAATATCTTTTACGCTTATGTATCTGTAAGGATAAAAAGCGTGGAATGATTAAATTTACTTTTTTTCTTGAGATGTTGGCACATTTGCTGTTTATTAGTGCTACTGTATTTCTTTTTGTAATTGGTTATAATAAGTGGTATCTAAATGAGGATTTTTACGAAACATATCGTATTGTAGAAATTTCAATTATGGCAATTGCCTTTATTTTACCTTTGACTGTTGCAGGTGCCATTCACGACCATATGACGAAAGACAAAAAGTGAAATGTAAAAGATTAAAATGACCGTCATTTATACGATGTAGAGTTTTAGCTATGCATAAAAATACATCGAATTTTGTAAATCAGCAGTTGTTTTGATGCTATTTTGATGCTGTAGCAGACGGAAACGTTGCAAACAGAACGAAACGGATAACAAAGTGATGCCCGTTTGGTGCTGTAAATCGTAAAATTACAGACCACACGCCGAGGCTGAAATAAAAAGAAAAAACGGCTTAAACGTAGTGTTTAAGCCGTTTTTCAATGGCAGGGGCAGACGGACTCGAACCCTCGGCACGCGGTTTTGGAGTTAATCCGAGGTCTAAGAAACCCCGTGCCTTAAACCGCACCGTTTAGCCATTTATCAGGTTTTGAGTATTGCAGTTTTACTGCTTTGATGCTTTTTTGATGATCTTTCAAATTTGTTAATTGCATATTATATACACGATGATAATTTGATGCTATGTAACAAAGACTGATGTGAACATCCTCGTTCACACCAGTCTTTTTGTTTGTCGTATATTAACTTGAAACCATATATTTGTTAACACAAATTCAGCTATTTCAGATGCTCAATATTTGACCTGCCTTAAATACGACAGGTAAATGATAGTATGTTGTGCGTAGTGTTAATCAGTAAAGACTTATGAAAGACAAGCAACTTCGAACTATTAATTTACGTTTGTGGGTAGATTATCAAAGCTGTTTTCAATCTTATCCTTTACATCAATAGCGATATCTATAATATCGGTAGGTATTTCATATCCATCTCGTATTGCCGTTTCAATCATTTCTTGGATGTCACAACTGTTTTCGTCTAGTTCAAGTTTTTCCATTAGCGAAAGCAATACCAAAACTAAGTTGGATTCTTTTTTGCCAACCATATCTTCATTTCCCCACCATTCAATCGCTTTATCTAAATCATTATCACACATACTTATTTCTTGGAGTGCACTACGCACATCCTTTTTAAATTCATTACCAATAATATGACACAAAGCTCGATTAATTCTTAAAAAAGAAGAACTATCTTCCATTGTTTTACAACTCAATAAATCCGAAATTTTGTGCTTTATTGAATGATATTCTCCTCGCCTGATCATATATGCGAGATTATTGCTTGAAACTGTACCGAAGCCTTCCAAGATGGTACCAAACTCAAAGAAAAGCCCCGCATTTTTAAAATCATTATTTGAATAATAATCGAATGCTATTCGGTTGAGATCAAAGAGTAGAGGAAGCAATTTTCTGCCTAGATTGTAGGTGACATCAACATTTGGAATTTTTGTTTTGCAATTATAAATCTTATCGCAAATTCTATTAATTACTTCAATGTTAGAATTAATGATTTCATCTGGAGCACCATTAAATACTGATAATGCTTTCGAATATCCAGAAATAGCATTAATGTAATCAGTTTCTTCGAAATCTATATCACCTGAACGTTCATTTACTTTTATTAATAGGTCTATAATAGAATCAATTTCTATATTTGAGCTATGTTCATTCGTAAGCAAATCGCTTAGCTGCTTTAAATTTTGACTGTCTTCATAGTTTAAATCGAGAGCTTTATTAATTGAGCTGATAGCTTGATTCCTATATTCTTCTTTTTTATGTACATCATCCGTTATTCTCAGCATTGTAAAATACCATTTGGCAATATTTGCATATGCTTCATAGTTGTCAGGATCGATAGAAACAGCAGTATCAAAATCACTTTTAGCTAGTTCGTGTTTTTTCATTTCTTCATAGATGGAACCTCGATTATTATAGTAACTTGCATCTTCAGGATTTAGTTTTATTGCTTTGGATATTAATACAACAGCTTGTTTTTGATCAGAATAATTATTTGTTAATTTGTATCTGTTGCTCAAAGCGATTGACATATTATTGTAGTAAATTTCTATATCACAACCATATTGTTTTGCAGCTGTATAGTCTTTTATAGCCTTATCATAATCTTTTTTATCATCGTACTCGCTGCCTCTGTATAAATATGCTTGCCATCTATTGGGATGTTTGGTAATAATATTTGTTAGTGATCTTATGCGATGATAAGTTGTTTTTTCCTTAACTGCATCAGTTATCATTAACAGATATTCCTGCTCTTCTACAATATTATTTGTTTTATCAAATAAATCTCGTAATTCGGTAATTTGTTTTTCCATATCTTTTGGTGCTTTAAATGTAAGCAGTACACCAAGTATTGTAATAATTGAAGCAAATATACTTACAATGGTAAGTAGTTCAGTGATAGCACTATCCACACGAGAGTTTATGCTTTCACAAAAATCAAGATAAGCATCAGATTTACGACTTCTATTATCCTGTTCTAGTAATTCAGTATAATTGTTTAGCTTTTGTGCAAGAGTGTCTATACTTAGACTGTTGTGCATCATGTAAATGATAGCTACAACACTTATGCATAATGAAATTATGCATACTAGTGCGATGAAAGTCATTTTCCATTCTATGTGTTTTCTGTTATACTTCATTTTCTATTCCTTTCTGCATAAACTTATAATACAAGGAGATGAATTGTATGTGGATACTATAAATAAGATTATATAAAACTTTTGTGTTTAATTATGTTCAAAAATATTTGCAATGAGTAAAGAACATCAGAGGACATTCATTTTGAATGTCCTCTTAA
>JAFUKO010000118.1 GCA_017473555.1 Ruminococcus sp.
AAGAAGTAACTTTTGTTTACCAAAAGCTACTTCTTTTTTTATCCAAGCCACAGGCTTGGCATATCATCAGCCCCAACGGGGCTGTATATCATCCATCGCTTTGCGATGGTATATCATCACGGCATAGCCGTGTATAAACCCTCCTGCGCCTTGATGAGATACAACACTTCGTGTTGATAATATACCGCAACAAGTTGCGGATGATATACAAGGCTTCGCCTTGATTAGTTTACAGAAAAGTAGTATAATTCCCTTAAAAGGAGTGGTTATATGTCAAAAAACTATTTGCTTATATATTCTGAGCAAATTGCAACAGAAATAGAATTGCTTTGTCAGAACATAAAAGCACCTTCTAACACTCTTTTTCAAATTCGTAAAAGTTCAAGTAGCATTTATGCAAATATCCGTGAAGCAAATTATGGACAGAGTAAAGCTGATATGCTTTCAAAATTTGAAATAGCTCTCAAAGAATGTAGCGAAACAGAAGGTTGGCTGCAATTGTTATATAATACAAACGGCATCGATGAAACAACCTACAAAAAACACAGAAATCTCTGCGGTCGTATCAGGCGAATGTTGATTTCAAGCTGTAAAACCTTAAAGGAGAATGCAAAATGATAAGATATACTTCTCGGACAACAAAGGTGCTTTCGATAGCGGTCTTGATTTGTGGAGCAGTAGTACTGATTGGCATTATTCTTGCTTTTGCAGGTGTTGAAAATGTTTGGTTGCCTATTTGCTTTATATTATTGGGTGGATTGTTGGGTGTCATATTTCTTGCTTGTTTTCTTGCCGAAAAAAGCAGAGCATTGATAATAGATACAGATAAGATTATTTTCCCAAGAGGCGCAGAGAAAAACGGAAAAACAGTTTTCCAAAAAACTGTTGTCAGGATATGTGATCTCGATTCTGTTGAGAGTAAATTACGCAAAGGTGATAAGATTATTTCTGATGATTGTTTTTTCTATACATTTAGACTGAAAGACGGAACGAGTATCACTGTTACACTTTATGCGTATGGTAAACAGGCGGAAAAAGAAATCCTGGAAACCATCAAAAGCAGTATTGTGTAATTTACGCACCTTTTCGCTTTTCTTACCCCACTTTACGCACCGCTATATTGTTCTTTCGCATAAAAGAGAAATGCCAGTTTTGGTGTTTCTCTTTTATTTTTTTACCCTAATATAAGGTGAACGGACTTGAAGGCGAGTGTAATTTTTAGTGTATAGAATAACTCACAAATCAGCTGATGTTGTGCTTTGCATTTTTAAATATGTTGAATGTTGAAGTTTGTAACTTCCTGTGATATAATACGCGGGAATGGGAGGAATGACAATGAATTGTCCTAATTGCGGTGGGTTACTCAACCTTGAAAAAAGATACTGTGAGTATTGTAATACAACTTTTACTGAGGCCGAACTTGGTCTTGGCGATAAGAATGTTAAGACTAAGGAAGCCGAGAAAACTGCTGAGCCTGAACGTCAGAAAAGCCGTACAGAGCAGATGCAGGAACAGCTTGAAAAAGAAAGAAAAAATCGCAAGGATAACACCGATGACACAAATATGAGAGATATCGCCACAGGTGCGGCAGTTATGGGAATGTTCGGACTGTTTTCCGGCATACGAAGTTTTTTCTATAATCTTAAGAGAACTGTTTGTCTGATACTTCTGATTGCGCTTGAAGCGGGTTTTGCATTTCTTATGATAAGCGGTGAAGTGACAAAGCTGATGGAAGGTGAGATTCAGGGACTGGTTGCTGTTAATGTTCTGATTCTCATAAATGCTCTTCTGGCTGGTATTATCAGCCGTATCGGATATATCAGAGCTGGTACTGCAATCACTGCTGTTATTAACTTCCTGGCCGTAGCGTGGGTGTTTGCGTATCCGATGATTACTACAAATTTCGCAGGACAGACACCACAGAGCGTTGCGATTATTGCTGTGGTTGAGATGGCAGTTTTAGCTTTGAGTGTGTTGCTTTCACACCTTGTATATAGAAGATATTGATTACATATTTAGCAATTGCAAGCTATTAGAAATCCAGCTTTATCTTATAGAATTTGAATATTAAACATAGAAAAGCCGTTGCTTTTTGCAACGGCTTTTACTATATAATGTTTATTTAATGGTGTGTAAATCAGATTTTAGCTGCACCGATGATACCTGCATCATTGCCTAAAGTAGCGGCACAGATATATGTCTGTTTTTCGTTGTGCTTTGTGATACGCTCAGCCTCAACAATTGCACGTACAGGGTTTAAAAGATTGTCGCCCTGACGGCTAACACCGCCACCGATACAAAGTACGTCAGGCTGGAAAATGTTGATAACATTAACGATACCGCAAGCAAGATAGCTGATGTATTCGTCAACAACCGCTTTACCTGTAGGGTCGCCTGCCATCATAGCATCAAATGGTGTTTTACCTGTGACGTTATTGATGTCGTCCTCGCATAAGTTGAGCATATATGAGAATTCAGGCTTTTCGTTACGGATAGCTTCCTTTGTCATATTGATGAGAGCTGTAGCTGATGCGTATGCTTCCCAACAACCTTTTCTGCCACAACCGCACTCTTTACCGTCTTTTACGATAACCATATGACCGAGCTCTGCGCCTGCATAGTTAGATCCTGAGTAAATTTTTCCGTCTACGATGATACCACCGCCAACGCCTGTGCCTAAAGTGATAGCAACAGCGTTTCTGCATCCTTTGGCTGAGCCTGCTAAGAACTCGCCGAGTGCTGCAGCGTTTGCATCGTTTTCAATTTTAATATATTTACCTGTTCTGTCGTTCATCATTTTTCTGATGTCCCAGTTTTTAAACAGAAGGTTAGGGCATGTTTCAACGATACCTGTGTCAGGGTTAACTGCACCAGGTACACCGATACCGATATAGTCAATGTCATCCATCTTGAGTTTAGCTTTCTTAACGGCTTCTTTAACGATTGCAGCCATTGAGTCACAAACATCAGATTCAGGACGTGGGATAGCTGTTTTACACTCAGCTCTAGCGATAATGTTGTACTCATCGTCAACGACGCCCGCTACTATATTAGTACCGCCTAAATCAATACCTACACTATACATATATATACACCTCACAATAATTGTATAAAAAGAGTATAACACAAACATTTTTGATAATAAAGAGGTTTTGAAAAAAATCAATACAGTTTTATGAGTTATTTTACATAAAGACAGCCCTGTGGGGAACCACAGGGCTTTTGAGTATGAAATGTATTGATTATGTATCACGACATTAAGTCAGATTTTTTATTCATTTATGCGATTGCGCTGAGTATACAATCTTTGTTGTATATCAGGCATTCACCTTGTTTTGTTACCATAGTTATCGGGATTTTGTGCAAGAGCTTATCAACCGTCTCAACAAAGCCGAATGGTCTGTTGTCAGGAATCCCTGTTATGATGAGCTTTGCGTTAATCTTTTTTGCGAAGTCGACTGCGGTCTGTGGTGCGTGCTCGTTGAAAGCAATCGTCATATCAGCACACAGGCGTTTTGCTGTCTGGTAGAGATATTCGATTTCGTCGGATAAAAACGATGCGTTGCTCACAGGGGTATGCACACAGAGTACATGGAGCTCGTATCCCATTTCGACGGCTTTTTCAAAACCTACGTTGATAAGACGGTCACAATCATACTGACCGGTTACACAAACAAGTACAGACGGCTTCTTGCTTAGTGTCATTATATCACCTCCCTTTCATTTGTACTCATCATACCACGTGATTATGAAGAAATATGTAAAATCAGGTGAACAATGTATGAATGGAATGTAAATAATGGTTGATGCGATACGCAAAATGTGTTTGTGTAGTATGGATGCAGGTTTCTGGTGTTCGAAAGTATGACTAAAACGGGATAAAATCGGCGTTTTTAAGTTATTTCAAAAAACAATTTTTAAAAATAGCAAATTAGAAAACAAGAGAAAATAAGAGAAAAACGGAGCATTTTAAAGCAAGTGGTATTGTAAATTAAAATTTTTATAAAAAAGTGTTGACTTTGAGTTTCAATAATGGTATCATCACTAGGCACGAAAGAAATCTATAAAAATGGAGGAAATCGCTATGTCAACTTTTATGGCTAAAAAAGGCGAGGTTGAACGCAAGTGGTACATCATTGATGCTGCTGGCAAGCCACTCGGTAGAGTTGCTGCTCAGGCTGCTGTTCTCTTAAGAGGCAAGCACAAGGCAACATACACACCACATGTTGATTGCGGCGACCACGTTATCATCATCAACTGCAAGGATGCAGTTCTTACAGGTAAGAAACTCGAACAGAAGAAATGGTACCGTCATACAGGTTATGTTGGTCACATGAAGGAAACAGTTTACTCAACACTTATGGCTACACGTCCTGAGAAGGCTATGGAGCTTGCAGTTAAGGGTATGGTTCCATCTAACACAATCGGCAGAGCAGCTATGCTCAGATTAAGACTTTTCGCAGGTTCAGAGCACGTTCACGAGGCTCAGAAGCCTGAGATGTTTGAGATTTAAGAAGGGAGGCAGTTTAAATGTACGATAAGGCACCATATTTTTACGGTACAGGCAGAAGAAAGTCTTCTGTTGCTAGAGTAAGACTCTATCAGGGTACTGGTAAAATCACAATCAACGACAGAGATATCGACGATTATTTCGGTCTTGAAACACTCAAGCTCATCGTTAGACAGCCTCTTGCTCTCACAGAGACAGGCGAGAAGTTCGACGTAGTTTGCAGAGTTTCCGGCGGTGGCGTTACAGGTCAGGCTGGTGCAATCCGTCACGGTATTTCAAGAGCACTTCTTCAGTACGATTCTGATGCACTCAGAGCTACACTCAAGAAGGCTGGCTTCTTAACACGTGACCCACGTATGAAAGAGCGTAAGAAATACGGTCTCAAGGCAGCTAGAAGAGCTCCACAGTTTAGTAAGAGATAATTTCATATTGTCTATCAATTTCCCCGAACGTTTTGTTCGGGGATTTTTGTTTGCTATGTCGGTAATATGATGTTATTATGGTAATATAAACGGAGTTGATAAAATGATCAGAGAAATAAAGAAATATGAACTTGATAAACTGCTTGAGCTATATACACATTTACACGAGCTGGGTGTTCCTGATTGTAGCGAGCATCTTAACAATACCTGGGACACTATTTGTAACGATAAGAATCATCATATTATAGTCTGTGAGATTGACGGTAAAATTGTTTCTTCTTGTGTGTGCGTGATTATTCCTAATCTTACACGTAACGTGCGTCCGTATGCTTTTGTTGAAAATGTTGTTACTCATAAGGATTTCAGAGGAAAAGGCTACGCAAGTGATTGTCTTGCTTATGCAAAAGCACTGGCGCAAAGAGAGAATTGCTACAAAATGATGTTACTGACAGGTTCCAAAAGCGAGAGTACGTTAAACTTTTATAAGAATGCAGGGTACAACTGCGATGATAAAACAGCTTTTGTCCAGTGGCTATAAAGAGCTACCGTGACCTGTCCGAAATATAGTAGTAACTGTAAAAATATTCGTCGGAAATTATATCAAATCAGAATGATTTTTAGGAGCCTTCATTTAAGAGGGCTCTTTTTGTTTTTATTAAAGGTTTTGAGCATTGCAATTATTTACTGTTTTTCCTATATATTCCGCACGCTGTATTTCTAAATCTCCCACAAAGGCTAATCCTTACTTTTCCTTTAATGGCAGAGAATATGTGTATTTACACAATATCAGGCATATCCACTTGTGTAATGTGCATAAATTAAGATGTAGCAGGCGTTTTGACCATTGAGCTACAGCTTTATATAATGTGGCACATAGACGGCGGGTTAGATTCGCTGTCTGGAAAGGAGGCAGTTATGCCGAAACTAAAATTGAAAACAAAACGAGTAACAGCTTTTGTGTTGACTTTAGCGATTATATTTACTGCATCGCTGTTTACTATGGATATCTTTAAAGATGTTTATCTGACTGATGGTGAACGTGAAATTAAACTGAGGACATACTCTACCTCGACAGAAAGTATTCTGAGTAAGGCACAGGTTTCGCTACAGTATGCTGATGAAGTAAAAAGGCACGAGAATAATAACGATATATATATCGATGTGCTGAGGGCATTTCCTGTGCTGATTAACTATCGAGAGGAGCCGTCTGTTGTTATGCTGACAGGTGGTACAGTTGAAGATGCGCTTGATAAGGCAGACATCGTGTTAAATGAAAATGACGTTTGTTCCGTACCGATTACAACAGATGTTTGTAAAGGTATGAGCGTTGATGTTGATGAGGTGACGTACTCTAAAAAGACCGTGTATAGCTCGATTGAGTTTGACACCAGTTTTGAATATAGCGAGGATTTTCCGAAAGGCTACGAAGAAATCAAGGTCGAGGGTAAAGACGGTGCTAAGCAAATTACTACTACATATAAGTATGTAAATGGTGAGTATCAGGGCGAGTCGGGGAAAATCGAGTCCATTACAGACGAACCTGTTACACAGGTTGTGTTAAAGGGCACTGCTCAGTCACAGCAGGTTTCAAATATAGGTGATACGACTCAATCAGGTGGTACAGGTTCAGGGGGTGTGATCGAGGGTTTGTCATATTCAAGAGTTCTCACAGGTTCTGCGACAGCATATACAGCATCAGCGGGTGCATTAACTGCAACCGGTGTTCCGGCTTATGTAGGCGGAGTAGCGGTCAACCCGAATGTTATCCCTTATGGTAGCAAGCTTTATATTGTAGCTGATGGCTACACCTATGGTTATGCTACCGCAGTAGATACCGGTGGTGCATTGATGTCAGGCTCAGCGTTGGTTGATCTTTATATGTCTACGTATGATGAGTGTATTAACTTTGGTCGTAGAAATGTTACTGTGTATGTTTTAAACTAGCATTGAGTAGAAATCATTGTAGGGAATAACGATTTTCAAAATCATCTATAGCATCACCTAAAATAATAAAAAGCTCTCCAGAAAGGAGAGCTTTTGTCATATCACCAATTACTTATATTATCTTTTTTCATAGCGTGTATGATTTTGTTTTTAAGAGCAGGATAATCACGTTCAAGGTGTTTTACCAGATTTTTTGTTTCCTCTCGCACTGTTGTTTTATCAACAGGACAGTTGCTTTTGCACAGTGGCAGAGAGTTTCTGGTGCATGCATTTTCGACTTCGCTTTCATCAAGTGAAATCATTGGACGAATCATGGTGATATCCTTGTTTGACAGATAGGTCACCGGAGAGAAACATCCGATTGTACCGCCCTGAAGTAAATTCATCAGGAAGGTTTCTACGGCATCGTCCTTGTGGTGGCCTAAGGCTATTTTGTTGCAATTTTGGGCTTTAGCCATATCGTGGAGAATCCCTCTACGCATTCTGGCACAAAGTGAACACGGATTTTTCTCCTCTCTGTCTACAAAAACTACGTTATACAGCTCGGTGCGTCTGATATGATATTCTATGCCGTTATTCTGACAGAATTTTTCGATAACCGAGAAGTCCGAGTCTTTGTTTTCAAAACATGGATCAGCAGTGATTGCTACAACTGAGAACTTTTTCGGATAGTACTTTGATAAAAGGTGCAAGCCGTAAAGAAGCACCATGCTGTCTTTTCCGCCGGATACTCCTACTGCTATCCTGTCGTTTTCTTCTATCATATTGTAAGTGTCTATTGCGTTACGCATCACAGAGCAGATGTGCTTCATAGTATACCTCTGGAATATATTTTGTGTAACGAGGGCTGCGGACCTCGGACGCATAAATATCACGCCTCGTGTCCTCCGCTTCTCCTCAAAAGTCCATAGTCTCGCATTGATTTTCTACGTTGACGTTGTCAACTACGAAAATACAGACTCGTCTTTGACTTTGTGAGGGCTGCGGACCTCGGACGCATAAATATCACGCCTCGTGTCCTCCGCTTCTCCTCAAAAGTCCACAGTCTCGCGTTGATTTTCTACGTTGACGTTGTCAACTACGAAAATACAGACTCGTCTTTGACTTTGTGAGGGCTACGGACCTCGGACGCATAAATATTATATCACTCTTGATTTAAAAAGTAAAATGGCGTATAATACCCGTATCACGTTTTACGGAGGATGACAATGAAAAGATTAGTTGCTATATTACTTGCTGTTTTACTTATTATTTCGCTTGCAGGATGTTCTATCGGTACAGATGGCACAAAGCTTAACGGTGATGCATCATCAACTGAGGCTACTGAAGCTCCAAAGGTAGATATTAATAAGTATAGTAAAGATTTTAACGGTATGCAGGATTACTTGAAAGAGCTTAAGCTCATCAGTAAAAAGGATTCAGACAAAACGGTTATGCAGGCTGAACTTATCGGTGCAAAACAGGGCGTTCGCTATAAGGTTGACGCAACAAACTCTGTTGAGTTCTATGAGTTTGACATTACTGCTACTCCTGATGAGGCTGAAAAGGTTCTCTCAGCTTTTTCAAATGACAAGACATACAAGGTTCTCGGTATCGAGGATGTAAAAGGTGTTGTGTCAGATAGCGGTAAGTACGTTATGCTCTACTCTGCAACAAGCACATACAACTACTCTGAGATAATCGAAGAGTTTGTAAAGTTCTGATAATACAGAAAATGATAAAGCCACAGCTATTTGAGCTGTGGCTTTTGTTGTGTCAGTTTAGAATATTATAGAAAAAATCCTGTGATTTACTTTAAAGTTTAGTACCGCAAGCGTTACAGAATACATCTCCCTCTTTTGCAGGAGTTCCACAGCGTGGACAGTATGTGTTCTGTTTAATAGGAGTGTTGTCGTTAAAAACGACAGGCTCGAACTGAGGTTCGCTGTTCCTTGGCTCAGCGACAATAGGTTCCTGTTGTGGAGCAGGCTGCAGAACAGGTTCTCTCTGAGTGCTTGGTGCATAACTTTCTGTGTACTGGTAAGGTGTCTGCGGAGTTGTTGTGAATTCCGAGAACCCTTCTGTGTGCGCTTTGATATGATTCTTGTAGCCAAGTGCGATAATACCACTGATGATATAAATCGCTGCTGTCAAGATTGAAACGCCAGCTGAGAAGATAAACAGCGGTGTCATTGAATTGAATACATCAATAATATAGCTGAGCTCAGGTGCAAGCTCTGTCATAGCGTTCAAAGTTGGTGTTATAGAGAACACAGATAAGGAGTTGAGTGCGGTCATAACTCCGTAAATGATGCTGAATACGCCGAAGATGCCGGCACCCTTGTTGGACAGGTTAACTGTGGTGAGGCTGTTCTGTACAGATTTGTAATATCTGACCTGATTAATGAAGAATAACAGGAAGATTGCTATCATTCCACCGAAAACAATTGCGTAAATAGCAGTGAAAATCCAGAGTAAAGTGGATGCTTCAGCAGCTTCGCTTGAACTTGTGATGATGCTTGCGACAATCATTACTGCAATTGCCAGAAGTAGGATAAGGCTTGCAAGAATAATCGGAATCAGTTGAACTATTGATAATACAAAAAGAATTGTTACACCTGCTTTTGGCGATGAGCTTGGATCAGGGTTCTTGCTTTTCATATATATAATAAAGAAAGCCGCAGATGTAAGCCCTAACATTATAACGCCTGGGATAACAGAGGCGAATACAATTATATCGGTGTAGACGGACATAAAAGTGTTAAAGAACTCTAAATCTGCTGAAGTCATGCCTTGGGTGAACTCAGGGATAGCAAAAAGCATATTAAAGTAATTGTTCATAACAGGCATCACTACAAAGATCGAGGCAAAGCTTAAAATCGCCGATACTATATAAAGAATACCCTGTGTAAGAACGATAGGCTTTTTAAAATAGGATTTTACTATCGCGATGTTTTGTGAAAAGGGGTTAAAGTTGGTTTGAAAATTTTGCATATGTAATCCTCCTCTATATACATTATATATGGTATTATAACAGCAAGCATTTGTATGTGTCAATAATCGGGCCTAGATATTGTGTCTTAAAAGAAAAATAAGTCAACATTTTGTAGGTGAAAAAAAGTTCAAAAATATTTGAATTTTTTTACGAAAAGGGGTTGACTTTTGTGTTTATTTATAATATAATACCAAATGTTCCGCGGTTGACGGACACACGAAAAACCTCGAAAAACTGTGAAATATCACAGAATTTTGGGTGTGAGTTTTGTTGATTGCGAACAAAGGACCTTGAAAATTAAACAACGAAATAGTAAGTGAGAACCCGTAATTACTTTGAGTAAAAAAACTCAATAATTACAAGTGAGATGACACTAAAAACATCAGTAAGCAATCGAGAGATTGCGGACAACACGCAAGTGTTTAATTTTGAGCAGAACAAGCTCTAAAAATGATTTTAAGACTACGGTCTTA
>JAFUKO010000119.1 GCA_017473555.1 Ruminococcus sp.
GCTGACTGAGGGAGAGATTTATTTACAACCAAATCTATATACTCACATACGCCCTTAAAGTTCTTTGCGATCTCAAGATTAGTAAATCTTATAACACGCAAACCCATTCTTTCAAGCTCTACTGTTCGCATTTCATCTTTAACTTCTTGAGTATACGCATAATGACCGCTACCATCTAATTCTATTACAAGTCCTGCTTTAGCACAGTAGAAATCAGCGATATAGTCACCAATCGCTTTCTGCCTTTGAAACCTGACAGGATAGGTTCTCAAAAAATCATACCAGAGTTTTTTCTCCCACCTCGTCATATTTTTGCGTAAAGTTTTTGCCAGAGGGATATTGTTTTTATTATATTCTTTCATTTCTCTCCCTTCGAGTTTTGCTAAACAAAACTCACCTCCCTCATCAGAGGGAGGCGATAATTATTTAAACATCTTATTTTTTCTGAGCATAATGAGGACGCCGATGAGAGATACAATTACGCACACGATAGAAATATATCCGCTGATTTGTCCGAAAGTTTCAGCGTCAATAAACAGTGACACAAGCATCATCACGATGCACACAAGAAGCAGAACGCTCAGTAATATCAACTTTTTAAGCATCTTTGTTACCCCTCTCATAAATACTGTCGGCTATTTTTGCAAAATCAGAAAGCTCGAGCTGTTCAGCTCTTGCGGTGAGTGACACACCGCTATCATTAAGTGCTTGTTCAACGTCGGCTTTTGCTATACCCATACCGCTGGAAATAGAATTAAGCACTGTTTTTCTACGCTGAGAAAATGCGGCTTTGACCACCTTGAAAAACATTTTTTCGTTTTTACATTTTGCTCTTGGCTCACCGCTTACATCAAGCTTTATAACAGCTGAGTCAACCTTTGGTGCAGGCATAAACGAACCCGAGCTCACATGAAACAGCAGATTAGGCTCGCTGTAGTAGTTGACAGCGACAGTGATAGCCGAGCTATCCCTGGTACCAACCTTTGCACAAAGTCGCTGTGCCGCCTCTTTTTGAACCATAACGGTGATTGCTTCAATCGGGAGCTTATCCTCGAGCACTTTCATAATAACAGGATAAGTGATGTAGTACGGCAAATTTGCACACACTACACCTTTCATTCCCTTGAACTCGTCTTCAATCAGCTTATGCAAGTCAACTTTGAGGACATCTTCGTTGATGACCTTGAAATTATCGTGCTCTGCCATAGTTTCCGCTAAAACAGGCATCAAACGTTTATCAAGCTCGATGCTTATAACCTTGTCGGCACGCTTGCAAAGCTCGTGAGTCAGCACACCAAAACCCGGTCCGACTTCGATAACTCCGACACCGCTATCTACTCCACAGAACTCAGCCATCCTCGGACACACCGAGGGATTGATAAGAAAGTTCTGTCCCAGAGCTTTCGAAAACGAAAAGCCGTGGCGACTGAGCAAATCTTTAATTGTCAAGATGTTAGTTAAATTTTCCATTATTTCTTAACCCCTTAGGGTATTTATTCTTAAGATTGCCGCCACTGCATTTACCAAACGACAGCGGAATATTCTCTACACACACGAGCGTGTAGCCTTTTAAGCTCTCATCAACGCTAATCTCTTCCCCATGTAAAAATTTATACAATTTTTCGTCGCCGATGTCAAGATTTACGACACTTTTTGCGCCCCTTTTTTTACACGCAGTAAAAGCATTGTGAACAGGTTCAAAGCGTTTGCCTAAATCTGTGAGCACTTCAACGCCCATCTTGATAACGCACATCTTTTTGAAATCGAGATTATAGTCAAAAAGCTCAACCATACTGTCAGTAAGCGAGTATACTCTGTCACCTACTGTATATAGATTATCATACTCATTAGGTTCAAAAATAGTATAAAGAAAATCATACGCGGCTTTGTCAGCTTTCTGCATAACAGACTTTACGTTATCGTAACGCTTTTTACCCTTTTTCTTTGACTTAGTTTCACTTGAAATAGGCTTTTCATCAACTGGTGTATAATTCTTCCTGAATTTTGCGGCAAAGTGACCTTCGCCACCATCCATCGGGAAAATTCGCTTTGCATAATTTAGAGTATTTCGACCAAAGGTTTCGCCACTGTCGATAAGTTCAAACTCAGGGTTTTGCTCCAAGAACTTAGTGACAACGCCTTCGTTTTCTTCGACAGCATATGTGCAGGTCGAGTACACAAGCTCACCGCCTGCTTTGAGTGCAACCTTGGCACTGTTTAAGATATGAAGCTGGCGATTAGCACAGGACAGCACGTGCTCTGCACTCCACTCATTCTTAGCGCCCTCGTCTTTTCTAAACATTCCCTCACCCGAGCACGGAGCATCGACTAAAATTTTGTCGAAATATCCAGCAAGTGCAGGGCATAAGTTTTCAGGAGAGTCAGATGACACAACGGCGTTTTTCACACCGCACCGCTCCAAATTCTGGACGAGTATCGACGCTCTGGACCTTACAATCTCGTTAGACCACAAAAGTCCTGTGCCCTGTAAACACTGAGCAATCTGTGTAGTCTTAGACCCGGGAGCGGCACAAAGGTCAAGCACCTTGTCACCTTGTTTTACATTAAGCATAGTAACAGCCGACATAGCTGACGGCTCCTGCATATATATCGCACCTGCGTGGTGAAGCGGATGAGAGCCGATGTGCTCTACTTCGTTTTCTATATAGTAACCGTCGTTAAAAAACGGTGTTTTTTCTGTTTTAAAATTCAGCAGAGGAAGCACAGCTTCACTGCTACATTTGAGCGTGTTCACTCTCATACCACGAAAAGCCGGCTTTTTCATCGACTCTAAAAAAGCATCATACTCATCTTGTAGCAAATCACGCATTTTTTCAAAAAATTTATCCATCAGAATAATCCTTCATTTTCAGCTAATGCTATATTCAAAGGGAGGTGTCTTTAATGTACAACCAGAACAATAACTACAACAACCAGAACAAGAACAACAATCAGAACAACCAGAATAATAATCAGAACAAGAATAACAACCAGAACAATAACCAGAATAAGAACCAGTCAAATAACCAGAACAAGAACCAGAACAAGAATCAGTCAAACAATCAGTCAAGATAAGTTTATGCAGTCCCCAAAAAAGAGGACTGCATACATAGTTACATAATATCAGTATCCTAAGCTCTCGCCTACGATAATAACCTTGATTCTATCCTTGTGACGCTGCTGTGCACATACAACATAGTTACAGCAGATTCTGCCCTCACCACGGCATCCGTCACACATAAACGAACCATCTCTGCCAACAGACAGACACTCGCCTGCGTGCTCACAGTAAGCACCAGTGTGAAGTCTCTGTGTGTTTGGAGGAGCGGCTTTTGTCTTAACACGGTATACTGCCTCGTCAAAGTTCTTGACAATCTTGTTGTAACCGCAGACAACAACAACGCTCTTAGGTCCGTACAGAATAGCAGACACACGGTTTGAGTTGCCGTCAACGTTGTACAGCTCGCCGTACTGAGTAACAGCGTTTGAGCTTGTTAAGTAAACGTCAGCAAAGTAAGCCTCACGCATAAGCTCCTCTGCCTCTTCTTTAGACTCTGCCAAACTGCGGTCAACGTAGTTATAGTTACCGTTTTTAACAGCATCGATAACGCCGACCTGCTTTAAGGTTTCTGAACCGCCGTTTGTAACAGTATCGCCCTCTTCTATAAGCTCAAGCACCTTTTTGAGTGCCTCCTCTTTAGTCTCGCAGTAAAAACCGAGCATATTATTACGCTGAAGATTAGCGATAGTTTTTTCGATAATTTTCATATCAGGTGTTTTCATAGTATCCCTCTCAAATTTAGTATCCCTTTTATTATACATCATTTGACATATATTTCAAGCATTACATAGAATTAGGTGTGACAAATGGTACAGAGAAATACTCGGCTATACTTTTGGCAAAACTTCTGGCTATATTATCGATATTATCCCGTATAAACTGAGCGTCATTCACATTGTCGTGGTACGCAACTTCAGCCAGCACCGCAGGAGCAGACGTACGCCGTGTTTCAGCAAGAGTGGTGGTAGGCAGAGTTTTAATCTTATTGTCATCAGGATATACGTCTTTATAATTCTCTGAGAGAATTTCAGCGAAGCGTTCTCCGTTGTTGCTTGACGGGTAGTAATAAAACTCAACGCCTCTGACTTCACCCGAGTTAGCCGCTCCCGCTGCATTAGAATGGATAGCAAAATGCAAATCAGACCCCGACGCATTTGACTGAGCAATCGCCTGCGACAAGGTCTGTGACGGGTCATTTCGCTCAAAATCAATGCCCGATGCTCTCAGATACGGCTCCATTGCATCAGCTACTAAGTTCATATAGTATTCCTCGTTGCCGCCTCCTACATACGGATTAAACTCCTGCAAAGACGGACTTAAAAAAACTTTAGGCATAACATCCTCCAAAAACGTGAGTATAAAAGGCTTTTACAAAATTTTGCTCTTTTACCAATAGATTATACGAAAAAAATTTCTAAAATATTCCAAAAAACACTTTACAAACGAGCTGATGTATGCTATAGTAGTGACAGAAAACAGGAATGATTACTGTTTTTAAGGAGGTGGCCCGAATGACAGGTCACAATTTCAGCTCCAAGCGTGAGGCTATTTTCAAAACGATAGCGAGCACTAAATCCCACCCCAGTGCAAAATGGGTGTACGAACAGCTTAAAGACGAGATACCTAATCTGAGTCTTGGCACAGTATACCGAAACATCGCACTGTTCAAAGAACAAGGCAGAGTGATAGCGGTCGCTAATGTTGACGGCGAAGAGAGAATCGACGCTGATGTCACAGACCACGCACACTTTGTATGCGAATGTTGCAACGGTGTATACGATTTAGTAAGCAGTGAGCAAAGTCCTTTGGAAAAAGAGCTCTCACAAAACGGATTTGAGATAACAAGAAAAAATGTGGTATTTTACGGCATTTGTCAAAAATGCTCAACAAACTAATTTATGAATTTGGAGGAAAAAATTATGAAATGGGTTTGCCCAGTATGTGGTTATGTTCACGAAGGAGATACAGCTCCTGAATTTTGTCCGGTATGTAAGGTTCCAGGCGAGAAGTTCAACAAAATGGATGAGAACACAGGTTTTGCTTGCGAGCACGTTGTAGGCATCGCAAAAGACGCTCCTGAAGATATCATCATGGATCTTAGAGCTAACTTTGAGGGCGAGTGCTCTGAGGTTGGTATGTACCTTGCTATGGCTAGAGTTGCTCACAGAGAAGGCTATCCTGAAATCGGTCTTTACTGGGAGAAAGCAGCATGGGAAGAGGCTGAGCACGCAGCTAAATTTGCTGAGCTTTTAGGTGAGGTTGTAACAGACTCTACAGAGAAGAACTTACAGCTTAGAGTTGACGCTGAGACAGGCGCTTGTGCAGGCAAGCTCGACTTAGCTACAAGAGCTAAGGCTTTAGGCTTAGACGCTATCCACGACACAGTTCACGAGATGGCTAAGGACGAAGCTAGACACGGTGCTGGTTTCGCTGGTCTTCTCAAGAGATACTTCGGCTGATAATAAAAAATCAGAGGGTTGGATGTACCAACCCTCTTTTTGTTTTGCATAAAACAACTTGTTATAACCACACAAAAAAGCACTCCTGAGAAACTCAGAAGTGCTTTTTGTTTTAAAATATTCAGTCTACTACTTTTAAAGACACTGCGTTGTAGCCATGTTCGGTTTCAACAAGTGATAATACAGCGTTTGTTGTTTCGCCAAAATCAGCATCATAGATTTCAACTTCTACTTCAAAGGTATCATCGCTGGTTTTTGTTATGGTTTTCATTGTCCATGTTTCAGCTACACCATAACCACCGAAACTATACCTTACCACTGTATCTGTATCAGCATCATAATACTCAGTTTCGTAAATATCGTCTTCACCGTAATCATTCAGCTGTGTCCAGTCGTAGGTTCTGCCAAAGTAAGAGAGCAACGCATCGTCTAAATCTGATCTCTTATATATAAGGTAACCATCATCACTTTCACGATCAGCCTTGAGATATGCTAATTCTTTTAAATTAAATTCATCATATTCAAATATTTCATCGACAGAGTCAAAGAATCTGACAGTAACTTTGAACAGATGGAACATATCTTCTGCAGTTGTAGCTACTGCACTCAGCTCAGTAAGTTCCTCCTCAGTATAATCGGACGGAAGTTTTTCTGTAACTCGCTCTTCATAATCAAAGCAGTTATTACAATGTCTGATCTCTGTACCCTCAAGGTAAATGGTAGACGGCTTGAGTACACTCCACTCACTCCAGTCATGACAGCAGATGAAAGATACAGCCGGATAGCCGTGCTCTGTTTCTTTTACTGTGATCTCTGCTGCATGGATTTGCCATTCAGGTGAACCTACACTTCTGGCATCTAAAATCATAGTGTATGTGCCGTCACCGTTATCAATACAACGGGTTACTTTGAGCTTGTCGTATCCACCTGCACCAAGATGAAGACCTACTCTGACTGTATCTGTCGCTTCGTCGTAGTACTCTTTATCACCATAGTCACCTTCAGTAGAATCAAGAGATTTCCAATCATAGGTGGTATCAAGATATTTGAGTAACATCTCTTCTAAATCAGCTCGTTTGAACACAAATAAGCCTGTATCTTCTTCTTGCTCGTACTTATCGTCCCAATACAAAGGAAGATAGCCTACCCACTTTACACCACGACGTCCATCGTTTTTAGGCTCGAACACTTCGTCTACAGAATCAAAATAACCTACTGTTGCTTGTAAGAGGAAAAGCATTTCTCTTGCTGCTGCGATAGCGTCCTGATTACCTTCAACAAGCATATCAATCGACTGAGAAACGTAATAATCACATTTTGAGCAATAACATCTTTTTTCGCCATCGACGCCGATTTCAGGTTCTTTGACAATCTGCCACTCACCCATATCGTGACCTGTACCCTCGATATAGTCAATTCTGTCTTCTTCACCACAGTCTTTACAAACAACCTCAGTGTAACCGTCCTCACAACCAGGCTCTACAACCTCGATCACTTCCCAGTTGTGTACAGCATCCTTATAGTGTGATGTATAGTAGTCCCAACATTCATAACACTCGTATTCAATATAGCCTTCCTGACATTTGTTAGGAATGGTTGTGATAGAATAAGAACACCAGTGTTCATCCATTTCGTCATCACCTAACTGATGATAAACAGGTGCGTCTACAGGAAGGTCGGCAAGCCACAGCTGAATACAGGTAGCGTCCATAATATTTGTTGCGTCAGATTGGTCAACATCAGCGAGCACTCTGTTGGCTCCTCTTAAATCTAACGCTTCTGCAATATACATCTGGATGTATGTAACGTCTGTGATGTTAACATTGCGACTTGCATCAACATCGCCTACATATCCGATATATGAACGTGGGTTAAACTCATCGTCATAGCCCTCGTTGTCGGATATCGACCAAGCGCTTGCACATATTGTAGTAAAAGATAACATCAAAGCTACAACACATAAAACTGAAATAATCTTTTTCATAGTTCTACTCCTTTTTCGGTTGTTGTGATACGGCAGATACTCCCCTGTGTTGATAACAAAGGCTCATAAGATAACGCACCGTAAAACACATAACCCCTATATTACCGTACAAAGTATATTTTATCGAAAAATCGAAAAGAGCCGGTGTTCTTATCATAAAAAACACAGCTCCATCACAATTATATCAACTTTGTCCGTCTGACTAATTATATCACACAGTGATTATTTTTATCAATCGCATACATACCAAAATTAACCATAATAAAATATGCAAACTGTACAAAAGTTTAATCACACGCTTATGCTATCAAAAAGCAACTTTATATAAAACCAGCCGAAAAATTTGCTAAAAAGCTTTTCCTTCCTGCATTTTTGTTATATACTAAAAATGTAAGGAGGTAATCAAAATGAAGAAACTTATAGCTTTTATGCTTGTACTCTTACTGACTATCAGTCTTTTCGGATGTGGTAACAAAAACGTTGACACCGCTACTCAGACAAAAGATACAAAAACCGAAACTCAAGTTCAGCAGGATACTATTACCCCTACTCAGAGCATCGAAACCTATGCTCATAAAGAGAACGCCCCTACCCTACCTGAGGGCGCTATAACAAGTGAAGATGCTGTCACTATAGCATTAGACAAAGCAGGACTCACAAAATCTCAGCTCATCGGCTTGTGGTCAGAACTTGACTACGATGACGGCGTGCTTGTTTACGAGGTGGATTTTTCCGACGGTAAATATGACTACGATTGTGACGTTGACGCACTAAACGGCAAGATACTTAAATTTGAAAAAGAGCTTGACGATTAAACACTTAAAAATACAAACACAAAGCGACCCTGTCTGTACTGACAAGGTCGCTATTTTTAATAGAAAGTAAAATACTTACTGCGTCTGATATCCAGTTTTGTTTCGTCCAAAAGGTCGGTGAGTTTTTTCAGCAACTTTTTAAAATACTCGTTGTCAGGCTCTATCTGCAACACATACGCAGTTTTGCCAATCAGCGAATTAAGGTACTTGATAACTGCTGAGTCGATATCTTCGTTTTCATCAAACTCAAACGATAAAGACCTTTTCATAGCAGACACCACATCAAATTTCAGAGTGTAGTAAATATCCTGCCTTAACTGCTTTTTATACTTTGAGTCAACACGGATGCACTCGTTGACAGTAAGTCCTGTCACACTCTGGCGGTCTGTGTACTTAACAAAGTGAGTTTTTCTTTTGTTAATCTCAAAACCCATTTTGTGAAGCATCTCACTGGCTTTAAGATACACGTTATGAAGCGGTATATCACCTGAAACTGTGATGTCATCACAATAGCGTGTGTAGGAAAGATTGTGTCTTAAACACCAAGCACCAAAAGTATCATCAAAACTCTTCATAACAAGATTTGAGATAGCAGGAGATGTCGGTGCTCCCTGAGGGAGTACATCGTTTCTGCAACACAGTTGAGTCAGCATCACACCCACCTGCTTCGGAAAATGACGGGTATTAAACACACTGCTGTACACCTTCATAAATGTTATGTTATCAAAAAAGTTACATATATCCATCTTGAGCAGATATTTTTTACCGCAATGAGGCTGGGCGTTTGACTGGAGCTTGCAGCCTTTACGATACGCTGTTGCATACTCTGACACAGGCAGCTTACTCAGTATAGTGCTCAAAATTGTTCGCTGGACCGATTTAAGATACGCATCAGGTACACAGAGGATTCGCTTTGAGCCGTCACGCTTTTTGATAGTAGCATAGGTATAAAAAGAATCCGCATTTTTTGATAGTGAGAACAAATCTTTACGTCGAATCATTAAGAGGTCAGCAAGCTGGTATGTGTCATAAACAAACGGAATCTTGTTCTGACTCTTAAAATCAAGCACCATTTCAACAGCTTCTGAAAGTCCGACTTTCTCAACAAAATGCATATCACCGTGACCAAACTCAATTGTACCGTTACGAATAATCACTCGCCATACCTCCCTTATCATAAAAATAAACCTTGCCCGCTCGCAGTACAAAATGACCAAATTTAAACGCAGATGACATTTTTCTAATCACGTAGTGATTTGTATGTCATCGAAGAGCAATTTGGAGCCGGCTTTTGTGAGCAAAAGCCGTAGCCCGCATTTTTTAAAAAACCGAAACAGCGACTCGCTGTCCCTCCCTTGAAAAAAATCAAAGAGATTTACACTACTGCAAGCGAGCAAGGTGTGTTAACCTTTAAATATATAATAGCCCATTATGTGTCCCAAAAACAGGACACACCGCTAAAAAGCTATTTTGTTTTCTGGTGGGTTATGAGTATAACCCCAAAAGGTTTTATAGTCAAGCTTTTTTACAAATTTTCTCACAAATATATTATTCCCGAAACATTAGGCGTTTAACATTATCAGGGTTTACATTTTTTTGTCAGATGGTATAATTATCTCATAAATCCAAAAGGAGGATATTATGCTTAAAGAAGGAATCAAGAACACAATCACAATAAAGGTAACACCAGACAAAACCGCAAAAGTTATGGGAAGCGGTATACTCGACGTTTTTGCAACACCGTCTATGGTAGCATTGATGGAGCAGACAGCAGCCGAAAGTGTACAGCCGTTACTTGATGAGGGTGTTACCAGTGTCGGCACAAAAATCAACGTTGAACATCTGTCCGCTGACCCTGTGGGCATCGAAGTAAAATGTGAGTCAACACTCACAGAAGTTGACAACAGAAGGCTGTGTTTTGACATCGTGGTGTCAGACAAGCACGGTGTTGTCGGCAAAGCATACCACGAGCGTTTTCTCATCAAATCCGAGAGTTTTATGAACAAAACAAACGCAAAATTATAATGCAAAGCAAGCTACCACAACGAAAGCCCACACGTTTAAAGCATTACAATTACAGTAATGCAGGTGCGTATTTCATAACTTTATGCACTCAGGATAGGAAAAGACTTTTATGTGACATCAGCGTAGGGTTCGGCATTTATGACGAACCGAAAATCATACTATCTGAGTACGGGAACGTAGCAGACAGATATATCAGAAAACTCTCTGATGAATATGATAGAATAACAATAGATCATTATGTTATTATGCCTAATCATATCCATATGCTTATATCTATACATAAAAGCGACGGTGCGTCACAAGTGCCGCACCCTACGAATGAGACAATTCCAAAGTTTGTATCTCTATTCAAACGATACTGCAACAGAGAGTTTGGATATAACATCTGGCAAAAATCTTATAACGACCATATAATACGAGATGAAAAAGACTATCTTAACAGATGGAAATACATCGAGAACAATCCTGCAAAATGGCAGGAGGATGATTATTACTAGCAAAAAAGCGATGCAGAAAAACTGCATCGCTTTTAATTCTTTAAGCTTTATTCAATCGACTTTAAGGATTCGACCATATTGATTGCTTTAATTCTGAAGTACATTATGAAGTTCACCAAAAGTGCGAATGCTCCTGTTAACGCAAACGCATAAACATAGCTCAGTGTATGGATTTGTTTACCAAACATAACGGTATCTACCTCGACTGTTTTAACAACGAAGCTCCACAGGAATATTCCAAGCACCAAGCCTATCGCAATTCCGAACAACGTCAGAATGATATTCTCTCTGTATACGAAATTGGATGTTTCCTTGTAGTTGAAGCCAAGCACCTTGATTGTTGCAATCTCACGATTACGCTCAGCAAGGTTGATATTAGTAAGGTTATAAAGCACAACAATAGCCAAAGCTCCAGCGCTGATAATCATAACCAGCACTACAATATTCATCGAGCCTATCATATCCTCAAAATCATTGATTATGGTCGTTGTGAAGGTTATCGCTGAGGTGTCCTCACGCTTTAAGTAATCTGTACCCAAGGCTTTTTCAGTATCTGAATCAAGAGAGTCAGCGTAAGCGTAAATCATACTGTAACGTGGTTTTTTGCTACACATATCAGTATACGCTCTCTCGCTCATATATACATAGTTGTAGACGTAGTTTTCTGTGATGCCTGTGACCTCGGCTTTGTCGCCGTTTTCACCGATTACAACTTCGTCGCCCACAGAAACATCGAGCTTATCAGCGAGCTTTTCTGTCAGGATAACACCCTTATCAGAAAGGGTTAACCCCTTGCCCTCTACTCGTGTTCTCAGTGTAATAAGCTTTTGTAAATCCTCAGGGTCATGAGCAACCATAAGGTAAACGTCACTTGTGACAGAATTGTTCTTATGAGATACCGACACAGCTTTTTGTGAGACAAGTGCACTGTCTTTGAATCGCTTGTCAGCCTCAACCGCATCAGTGAGGTCTTTCATATCATCAGCCTTTTTCTCTTTGTCGGCAACTATGATAGTGTTGTATTTGCACAGCTCGTCAAACTGGAGATACGCAACGTCGTTGATTGAATCGTACAGACCGAATGCTGTGAGCATCAAGGCGGTACAGCCAGCGATTCCGACAACCGTCATAAACAGTCGTGACTTATATCTGAACAGATTTCTCCAGGTAACTTTTGACGAGAAATTGAAGTGTTTCCACAGCGGTGTGATGCGTTCAAGTAAAATACGCTTGCCCGCTTTCGGGGCTTTTGGTCGCATCAGTGACGCAGGCTTGTGTCTTAAACTCTTGTAGCAAACAAATAATGTGACAAGAGCACAGCACGCAAACGCCGCAACGATTGCGATATAAAGACTTGTTTTATCAACCACAATATCGATTGTATCGCTCATATTGTAGAGCATCGAATAAGCGTTGTAGATAACTCGTGGTAAAGTAGGAACACAGCTTACACAACCAAGCACACAACCAAGCAGTGCCGCTAAGCACGCATAAGCCACAAACTTGAACGTAATACTTCTGTTGCTGTATCCAAGAGCTTTGAGTGTGCCGATTTCGGTACGCTTTTCTTCGACAAGACGGGTCATTGTTGTAAGACATACAAGCATAGCAACCAGCAAGAAGAACATCGGGAATACTGACGCTACCGCATCAACTCGGTTGGTGTTATCTACAAAACCCGAGTATCCCGGATTATCGTCACGGTCAAACACAAACCATTTGACCTCTGCTACTTCGTCGAGCTCTTTTTGAGCATCGATGAGTTTTTTCTCAGCCTCTTTAAACTCTTTGTCAGCTTTCTTTTTGCCTTCTTCTATCTCTTTTTTACCGTCGCTGATTTCATTCAAGCCGTCAGTTTTAGCTATGCTGAGCTGGGCTTTTGAGCTTTCAAGCTGAGCTATTGCACTGCTAAGCTCACCCTCGGCTTTTTCAAGTTCAGATTTAAAAAGTTCAAGATTGTCAAGACCCTCTTGTTCTTTTTGTGCGAGTTCAGCATAGCCGTTTTCGAGCTCTTCTCTTGCAGGAGCAAACTGCTCTTCAGCACTTGCGATTTGTTTATCAATCTGGGAAATACTCGCTTCAAGTATTCTGACGGCAGTGATAGCTCCGTCAAATGTCAGATTGTAAAAACCGTAATAGAGTGACGCCATATACGCTTTAGCTTCACTAAGAACACTCTCTGCGTTTGAATATGTAACGCTTGATGCGTAATCACTAAGAGTCTGAGCAACAACAGGGTCAGCGTCTTTTGGCAGGAAATTAATAACACCGTTTATAGTTCCGCTTGCAACTCGTACAACTTCGTTTTCGATAGATGCTTTTGTGCTTTTGAGTTTCTCGACAGGAGCGTAAGCCTCATCAAACTGAGCCTGTGCCTCCTCAAGCTGTGCCTTACCATTGCTTAACTCTTCCTCAAAGGTAGCAACATAAGCATTGTACTCATCCCATTGTGCGTCGAGCTCTTCCCTGCCTGAGCTTATCTGAGCCTGAGCAGTATCTATCTGAGCCTGCGCTGAGCTTATGCCTGAGTAGTATTCGTTTTCACCGTTTTTAAGCTCAGTTTCAGCGTCCTCGAGCTCTTTTTTTACCTCAGCCTTTTTCTTGTTAAGCTCTTTGTAGCCATCGTCGATTTCTTTCTGAGCTTTGTCGATATTTTCACCTGTGAACACTTCAACTCTTAAGTCAGCGGTCTGCTCCAGGTTTTCTGTCGTAGTTTTTACAAGCTCATCGTATCTGCTGTCAAACGGAGAAACTTTCTCCGCCCCTGTATCAAGGGTAGCATAAAGCACTGTGTATCTCTCGATATAAAAATCGCTTTCGCTGATATACGCAAACTCGTCGATTTTACCGTTGCCGACAGTGGTAGTACCACGCTCAAGCGAGATATACATCGGAGATTTGACCTTGCCGACTACAGTGTACTCAAAGGTGTCAAGCGAAGAGGAAATGTCTGTGTCGCCGACATTATGTGAAATAGTGATTTTATCACCTAATTGGTATGTTGAAAAGCCACTGCTTTCAACGGCAATCTCGCCTGACTTGTCTGGCATCCTGCCCTCTACTACAATAGCTTGACTTATCGCTTTGTTATCCTTATAAGGAACAGGTGAGGACATCAGACGTATTGTACTGCCCGCATCCTTTGAGCTTACAGCTACATCAAGAAAGTACGACGGCATAACGTGGAGCACACCGTCAGTTTCTTTAACCGCTTTGATATCGTCCTCATCAAAGCCGGCAGTTGACACAAGGCGGAAATCCATCAGATTTGACTCATCGTAATAGTCAACAGCCATCTGTTTCATCGACGGAGATGTTGCCTTTACACCGACAAAAAAGCCGACGCCCAGTGCTACTATCATCAGAATAGATATAAATCTCGCTTTAGTGTTTTTAATTTCACGGAAAGTGTTTTTAAATAAAGCCGCCTTCAATGTCTTTCCTCCTCTCACTATTTTGTACATAAAATACTGTTTTGTATAAGTAAATTACCATTCTATATCTTCAACATTCATCGGGTTTTCGTTGATTCTGTTTTCGACTACCTTACCTGATTTCATCCTTATAACTCTGTCAGCCATCGGAGTGATAGCCTGGTTGTGAGTGATAAGCACAACAGTCATCTTTTCTTTTCTGCAGGTATCCTGCAAGAGCTTTAAAATCGCACGTCCTGTGTTGTAGTCGAGCGCACCCGTAGGCTCATCACATAGCAAAAGCTTTGGTCTTTTAGCCAGAGCTCGAGCGATTGACACACGCTGTTGTTCACCGCCTGAAAGCTGTGCAGGGAAGTTATTCACACGCTCGCTAAGTCCGACACTCTCAAGTGCTGTGTCAGGGTCGAGCGGATTTTTACTTATCTGAGTAGCAAGCTCAATGTTCTCTCGTGCAGTAAGGTTAGGGATGAGATTGTAAAACTGGAACACAAAGCCGATGTCAAAACGTCTGTAATCAATCAGCTCTCTGTCACTTAGCTTTGACACATCTCTGTCAGCAACAAGCACCTCGCCCTTTGTGGCACTGTCCATACCGCCTAAGATATTAAGCACGGTGGTTTTACCTGCACCTGACGAACCTACAACAACCGCAAACTCGCCCTCTTCTATATTAAACGAGATACCGTCAACTGCGTTTATGGTAACCTCGCCCATTTTGTACTGCTTGTATACGTTTTTAAATTCTACTAAGCTCATAACATCACCCGAATTTTGTCATATAAAGTAAAGTCGCATTAAAGTATATGATACCACAAAATCAGCACTTTTTTCAATAGACAATATACCGAGAATTGTAAGGTTATATGTGTGCTGTAATAGTATTTTTGACATTGTAGATACTCAATCTCTATCACATCACACTACATCACTATTATATCTTAATCACAACAGCTTCTTAAAGACACAGTACACAAGGCGTATACCTCAAATCTAAAGTTCATATCACCCTTTTATGAATACTATCCCTGCATAGTAAAAGCCCTCGGAGTTTCCTCCGAGGGCTGTCACTTTTATAGGCTAAGCCTTTTTATTATAGAAAGATATTACTTTAAGTATGTCTGACCAGCTGGGCCTACTGCACCTTCGATGCCTGTAAAGCCAGAAGCACAGCATACATAAACTCTCATATTACCCTTACCTGTAGCAGATACAGAGAGTGTGCCGTCTGTTACGTTCTTGATATCGCCAGTAACAGCATCGATGTACTTGCCGTTAGGGATATTCTTGAATGTAGCACCGTCTGTGAGTGCAACAAGTGCGAGAGAATCGATACCCTCAGCCGCGTCAGTGTATCTTCTGATGTAAGCCATATTGCCTGATACATAGTTTGAAGAAACTGTGTACTGACCCTTCTGTAAAGCAGGGATAGCACGTCTGATAGCGTTGAGCTTCTGGATGTGCTTAGCAAGTGGGTAGTTAAGAGTATCAGCAACAGTACCTGTAGCCTTGTACTCTGAGAAGTCAGTTGCAGTAACTGTACCTTCGAGGTAGTCACCGAAGTAAGCACGACCTGTTTCTGCAAGTGGAGCATTTGGACCAACGTCGATCTGAACGCCCTTCTGGAACTCAACCTCACCGCCGTAGTACAGACATGGAATACCACGGAATGTGAACATGAGGTTTAAGTTCTCAGCCCAAGTCTGAGTACCGCCTGCAAATCTGTTACCCTGACCACGGTCAGGAGCATAGTCGTGAGACTCAACGTATGTTACGTTCCATGTAGAGTCGTTGTAGTACTTGTCAGAAGCCTTACCAACGCCGAATGCACCATTTGCATCGTCGAAGCACCAGTGCATCTGGAAGTCGATAGCACCCATACCAGAGCTCTGTGAATAGTCAGGTGTGTGGTATGTGATACCGTTTAAGAATGCGTTATCAGATGTTGGCTGGTTGTTTACGTTATCGAACTCGTTGTAGTGATCAAATGTGAGGTTCATATTCTCATTGATCTGCTCAGGTGTAGCATTTACATCGAATGTCCATTTGCTCTTATAAGAAGCGTCTGACTCATCCCATGTGTAGAACTGAGCTGACTCGCAAGCGTGGTCACGATACCATACCTGTGAGTAACGGCAACAGATTTCGCCGAACATATAGAAGTTGTCGTTGCCGGCCTTCTTAGCAGCAGCGTTAATCTGGTCGTTGTACATCATGTTGAGAGAAAGTCTTGAGATATGTCTTACTGTATCAACACGGAAGCCGTCAACGCCCATTTCGAGGTAGTTAGAATAAGCATCAACGATGTACTTAGCAACTGCAGGGTTCTCTGTGTTAAGGTCAACACAGTCGCCTGCGATCTGACAGAACTTACAGGTCCAGTCGTCCCAGTTAAGGCTCTGGAAGTAACCTGTGTGGTAGTAGTTGTTAGGGTTACAGTTAGGGTCTGTAGAAACCTTAGCCATACCGTAGTCACTCTGGTCAGGATATGTACCTGTTGAGTTGTTTGCACCTGCTGCAGAAGATGTATTCTTCATGAGGTTAAGTCTTGAGTCATACTGCTGCTGTGGCTTTAATGCATAGTACTCAGCTGCTGAGCTTACGTTGTTGTAGTCAAGAAGAGTCTTTGTAGGAACCATACACTTCTCGATATTAGCAAGGTCCTGATAATCGTCGTACTCTTTTGTAAAGAGAGGAGCAAGGTAAGCTTCACCGAAGTTACCTGTGTGCGGCCATACTACGTCCTGAATAATCTTCATGCCCTTTGAGTGAGCTTCTTCGATAAAGTCTTCGTATGTGTAATTGTCAGACTCGTATCTGACGTCAACCTTTGAGAAGTCCATAGCGTGGTAGCCGTGGTAGTCGTAGCCTGATGCGTTTTCTACAACAGGAGTAATCCAGATAGCGGAGAAACCGAGAGCCTTGATGTAGTCGAGCTTGTCAGCAAGACCTCTGAAATCGCCTCGCCATGCAGGGTCGGAGTCAGGGTTGTTAGCTTTCTGGTCATCCCAGCAGTGGATGTTGTTACCTGTATCACCATCGTAGAAACGTGTTGTGATTACAAAGTAGATTGAATCTTCTCTTAAATCAGAGAAATCGTAGTCAGGTCTGTCGTGGTAGTTGGAGTTCTTCCATCTGCCGTTAGCGTACCACCACTCACCTGTTGTGCGTGATGTTTCAGTAGAAATCTGACCGTCGAGTGTTTTTGAACCGTCTGTGAAGAGAAGGTTGATTTTCTCAACGTCTGCGAATGTGTAAGTGTACCAGTTGCCACCCTTTAATGTAGGGTCTTTGGTCATCTTAACACCAGGATATGCTGTTTCAATATCCTGTGGGAGTGCGTTCCAGTAGTAAACATATGGAACAGCGTCTTCTGATTCATAGTGAATTGTGATGCCTGTATCGGCTGCTGTATCAGCTACGTCTGTAGAAGTAGCAGTAGCAGAGATAACCGCAACGGATACCATCATCATAACAGCAAGCATAATAGCCGCAATTTTCTTAAATGTATTCATTTACGTTACCTCCTTTACCAATCCGGATACAACTGAGCGAGATACAACTGGATGATAGTAGCATCCATAATAGTGACTTCGCCGTTTATTTCTGTATCAGCGTTATCCAAGTCAATCTCGACTTCATACTTAGCCAGATGTAACTGAATTGTTGTTGCGTCCATAATATCTACAGCACCTGACATATCAGCGTCACCCTTTAAGTAGCCACCAACTGATGTAGGTGTAACTGTAGGAATAGTAGGGATAGTTGGATCATCAATAACTTCGTTTACACTTGTGTAAGTGAATGTACGCTCGATAAGTTCGTTATCGCTGTTCTGTACAGAAACTGTTACTGTGTATTTACCTAAGTTTGATGGTGTAAAGCTGTAAGAAGCGTTCTTTGTGTAGTAAGGAACATTTACAACAATACCGTTAGCATCCTTAACAGTAAACTTATAGAAAAGAAGGTTTGTGCCTGTCTTACCGCCAGCAGCGTTAGCATTTACGGCAACAGCAGTACCCTTCTTAACCTGACCAGGCTTTGGAGATACGCCCTTTAAGATAGGCTCAGCAATACCTGCGTCATCTTTGATTTCATAAGTAGCTGTTCTCTGGTTTGTGTTACCTGCTGTGTCCATAAAATCATAAGTGATTGTATATGTACCGGCAGCAGTTGGAGTCCATGTAACTGAGTTAAGTGTTGTGAAATCAGAAAGAACTGTTGTAGCTCCGCCGATTGTAACTGAGAACTTGTATGCAACATCGCCATCTTTACTTACTGCGTTAGCAGATAAAGTGATGTCTGTGCCCTTGTACTGAGGAGCAGCAAGGTCAGTGCCTGTGCTCTTTACAGTGATAGGTGATGTGTCGTAAATATCCCAGCTGTTTGTCTGGTTGTCATAGATGCGACCGCTACCAGGGAATGAAAGGTCACCTGTCTGGTTAGAACCATTGTTGAAAATGATGTTTTCCCAATCGCCTGAGAACTCATACTGCCAGATGTCCTCGCCGATGTTTGTCATCTTAACACCAGGCCACTCAGCGTTCTTTGAAGAACCTGAACCGCTCCACATATATGCGTTAACTGAAGACCAGCCTGCAGAGTTCTTGCAGTAAACAACCTTGGTTTCACCGCTCTGTGTAGGCTTTTCAGTTGGAGCCTGTGTTGGATCATCTGTTGTAGGCTCTTCTTTGTACATACTCCATGTACCTGTGGAGAAGTCATAAATCTGACCTGCACCAGGGATAGAAAGGTCAGCAGTCTGATCAGCACCATTGTTAAAGATGATCATATTATAATCACCTGAGATGGTGTACTTATAGACATTGCCTTCGTCTAATGTCATAGCCTGACCAGGCCATGCCTGTACGCTGGTTGTGGTACCCTGAATCCATACGTAAGCGTTTACGGTAGACCAGTTAGCTGTATTTTTGAAATATACAGTACCGCTGATACCTGTAGGAGCCACGTCGTCGTCAACCTTGGCAGCAGAAGTAGCTACTACCATACCGAAAACCAAAACGATAGTCATCAAAAGACATACTACACACTTTAAAGCGTGCTTTTTGATTCTCATAAAAATTTACCTCCTTTGAGATTGTAATTACGCTATAATATGCACACTGCACAATCACTAAAAAAGCAAAGTAACAAATCGGGTAAAACACCTCACAAACGGCTCAGGATGCTAAGAAAACGCCGTCTGTAATAAGTGCATAAATTTACAACCTATAATTTGTTAAAATCGCTAATTCAAGTGAAATGTGCACAAAAACAACAAATGCAAATTGTCATTCTTGCACATAATAGCATATTTTTACAATAAAATTATATATCATATTATAGTAAAATGTAATACCCTATTTCATTAAGCTAATTTTTGGGAACGCTATGGTTATTTTTTATCTTTTCGAGGTTTTGTGCATCAGAAATTATGAACAAAAAAACAGACAGCAATCTGTAACGATTACTGTCTGAAGTCGATTGTTATTTAATTTTATCCCAGTATGCTTTGTACGCCTGCTCGACCTTGTTGTCACCGTACTGATAGTACCTGACATCTTTTAATGCATCAGGCAGATACTGCTGATAAGTATAGTGGTTAGGATAATCGTGAGGGTAGATATAATGCTGACCCTTGTTTTGATTGTCCTCACCGTCATAGTGCATATTCTGGAGCTGTCGTGGAATCGGTCCGCCCTTGCCAGCACTAACATCTGCCATAGCGGCATTTATAGCATCGTGACCTGAGTTTGACTTTGGAGCTAAAGCTACCATAATCACAGCATCAGCAAGCGGAAGTCGAGCTTCAGGAAGTCCGACCTGCAGAGCTATATCAACACAGGATTTGACTATTGGAATAATCTGGGGATAAGCCAGTCCGACGTCCTCACACGCACACACCAAAAGTCTTCTGCACGCACTCATCAAATCGCCTGCATCAAGCAATCTGGCAAGATAATGAATGGCGGCATCTGCGTCTGAACCACGCATACTTTTCTGATAAGCAGAAACTATGTCGTAATGCTCGTCGCCGTCACGGTCATAACGGTTGGCGCTTTTCTGGGTGAGGTCATATACAGCCTCGTCGGATACAACGATTTTCTCCCCTGTTGTATCAGCAGAAAGTACCGACAGCTCGACAGCGTTGAGCGCTTTTCTGACATCTCCGCCACAGGCAAAGCTGATGTGCTGTACCGCTTTGTCAGACACCTCAATCTCCTTGCCCATTTCGTCACTGATGATGCGATATGCTCGTGTTACTGCTTTTTGCACCTCGTCTTTATCCACAGCCTTGAACTCGAACACCGTGCTACGTGACAAAATAGCGTTGTACACATAGAAGTACGGGTTTTCGGTAGTTGACGCAATCAGCGTAATCTTGCCGTTTTCGATGTACTCAAGAAGTGTTTGCTGTTGCTTTTTGTTAAGATACTGAATCTCATCGAGATAAAGCAATATGCCGTTGATACCCTCAAAGGTATCAAGAGAGGCAAAAATATCCTTTATATCCGAGGTGGAAGCGGTAGTGCCGTTGAGCTTTTTGAACTTGCGGTTAGTCACCTTTGCGATATAAGTCGCAAGTGTTGTCTTGCCAACGCCACTCGGTCCGTAAAATATTAAATTTGGGATTTTACCGCTTTCGATAATTCGCCTAAGCGGTTTTTGCGGACCAAGCAGATGCTTTTGTCCTACAATTTCGTCGAGTGACTGCGGACGCAGTCTGTCAGCAAGTGGAGATGACATATAAAAACTCCCCTGTCTTTTACATTTATGCCTAAAATCAACAACTGCTGCCGCCGTAAAGCGACAGCAATTATTTTGAAGTTAATTTCTTTAAAAGAATTCTACTGTAGAATTATTCGTAGAGTGGGTACTTAGCACAGAGCTCTGTTACCATAGCTCTTACCTTATCTGCGTTGCCTTCAAAGTCTTTGATAACAAGTGAGATACACTCAGCGATAACGTCCATATCGTCCTCTTTGAAGCCTCTTGTTGTAGCAGCAGCAGTACCGATACGTACACCTGATGTTACAAATGGGCTTAAAGGCTCCTGTGGGATTGTGTTCTTGTTAAGTGTGATGTAGCACTCGTCAAGTCTAGCTTCGAGCTCTTTACCAGTGATGCCCTCGTTTCTTAAGTCAAGAAGCATAACGTGGTTGTCAGTACCACCGCTGATGAGAGTATGTCCACGCTTTACAAGACCGTCAGCTAAAGCTGCACAGTTTTTAACAATCTGCTCACCATAAGCCTTGAACTCAGGCTTTAACGCCTCGCCAAAGCATACTGCCTTAGCAGCGATGATGTGCATAAGTGGGCCACCCTGTGTGCCAGGGAATACAGCCTTGTCGATAGCCTTTGCGTACTCTTCCTTACAAAGTACAAGACCACCTCTAGGACCTCTTAAAGTCTTGTGAGTTGTTGTTGTAACAAAGTCAGCGTATGGAACAGGGTTCTGATGCACACCTGCAGCAACCAAGCCTGCGATGTGAGCCATATCTACCATTAAGTAAGCGCCAACTTCGTCAGCGATTTCTCTGAATTTAGCAAAGTCGATTGCACGTGGGTAAGCAGAAGCACCGCAAACAATCATCTTAGGCTTGCACTCTTTAGCAAGTTCAAGAACCTTATCGTAGTCGATTCTGTGTGTTACAGGGTCAACACCGTATGATACGAAGTTGAAGTATTTACCTGACATATTTACAGGTGAGCCGTGTGTTAAGTGGCCGCCCTCTGAAAGGTTCATACCCATAACTGTATCGCCAAGCTCAAGCATAGCAAAGTAAACTGTCATATTAGCCTGAGCACCTGAGTGTGGCTGAACGTTAGCGTGGTCAGCACCGAAAAGCTCACAAGCACGCTTTCTTGCGATTTCTTCAACAACGTCAACAGCGTAGCAACCGCCGTAGTAACGCTTGCCAGGATAACCCTCTGCATATTTGTTTGTTAAAACTGAACCCATAGCAGCCATAACAGCAGGAGAAACGATGTTCTCGCTAGCGATGAGCTCGATGTTCTGACGCTGTCTTTTGAGTTCTGTTGCCATAGCGTCTGCTACTTCTTTGTCGTAACCCTCAATAAAACCAATTGAATCAATAATGTCCTTATACATTTGAATTCCCCTTTATTTCCCAGCTTAAGCTGTGTTTTATTATTTTATCTTACTGACCCTTTAGCTTTTTCAATAAGCAAGTATAGGTCAGATAATGTCGAAACTCTGCACGCATCGTTGCGTAATTTTGCGGCACCTGAAAAGCCTTTGAAGTAATGTGGAATGTGAGCACGTGCTTCTTTCATACCGACATACTCGCCTTTGTTATTAGCTAAGCTTTCGATGTGCTTTTTCATAACCTGCATTTTGTCTTCGAATGTAGGTTTAATAAACTTGTCCCCATTAAAATAAGCGTTGATTTCAGAAAACACCCACGGATTGCCAAGCGCTCCTCTGCCTACCATAACAAGGTCGCATTTAGTGTAGTCATACATCCGCTTTGCATCCTCGGCGTTTAGTATATCGCCGTTTCCGATAACAGGGATTGAAAGTGCGCTTTTTACATCTTTTATTATATCAAGGTCAACTACTCCTGAGTAATACTGAGCACGTGTTCTGCCGTGAATAGTCAGAGCAGAAGCTCCGTTTTGCTCACAAATCATAGCGACCTCAACAGCGTTAATATTATCGTCGTCAAAGCCTTTGCGGATTTTCACCGTTACGGGTATATCGACTGCTTTTACGACTTCTTTTACAATCTCTCCACAAAGGGCAGGGTCTTTCATCAAAGCAGCACCCGCACCGTTACCGCTGATTTTCGGAGCAGGACAACCCATATTTATATCAATAATCTCAGGGTTATATCTTAAAGCAAACTGAGCGGCTTGCGCCATAGTCTGAGGTTCGTTACCAAAAATCTGCACAGCACAAGGATGTTCCTTTTCTGACAGTTCCATAAGCTTAGCGGATTTTTCGCTGTTATACGAAATACCCTTTGAACTTACCATTTCGGAAACACAGTAACAAGCACCAAACTCCATGCACAGTTCTCTGAAAGCTCTGTCGGCTACTCCCGCCATAGGAGCAAGGCACACATAACCGTCTATATTAACATTTCCTATTTTCATACACGCTTACCTTCTGCGGTCTGACTTTGAGCTACCTGTCGGCACCTGTCGTGTACGCTGACTAACAAGCACTCCAGCGATAACAGCGATACCGAGTGCTACACAAAGCCACGCAATAACTCCGCCCATGAGAGAAGTGTCGCTGACTTCTATATCAGGGAGCTTAACGGTAGTAGGAATAATAACCTCGTGCGACTCGACCTCAGGCAAATCAAAGAGAGGTTTATCCTCCTCACTCTCCTGAGATTCAGGTTCGGTGACATCTTCTTCCTCTACAGGCTCGGTTTCTATAGCCGCACCGGTTTCTTCAGGTATATATTCAGTTTCAGGCTGATACTCAGGTTCTTCAGGCTCATAACCCTCGGTCACTTCCTCAACAGGAGGAGTGTCAGGGATATACTCTTCTGTCGCAAAAACTGTAGCAGTCAGAGTAGCAGTCATCAATATTACAGTCAGTAAAGAAATAAGAGCAGTGATAAGTTTTTTCTTCCTCATATTTTCCACCTTTATTACACCGTAATTTTCTTACAAAATTATCCTAGCTTACAGTATAACAAAGTATTAAAAATTTTGCAAGACTTCTGACAAAGCATTTCCCAGTAATTCTCCCGATAAAACCGCTTCAGAGAGTGTATTTGCATCAGTTCCGACCTCAATAAGCAGTGAACCCGAATTTGCATTCATATTATATGTAAAATCGCCGAAATTCAGCGGACGTGTCATTCCCGTGTACATAGTTTCGCAGGTGTTCTGTAAAAGCAGGGCGAATTTCAGATTATCCTCCCACGTCGGAAAATGTGTATAAGAGCTGTCGTGGCCTGTCATTATCATAATCTGGGCGGCTTTTTCTCCGTTGTACGTAAACGTCGGCTTGAGTCGGGTCATATCATCCTGAGTCATAGAATCTCTGTGAATATCAAGCACAACCTTTATCGACGGATATTTTGACAGATAATTCTGTATCGTTTCAAAGCTTCTGTCATACGCTCCGTCATATGAGGGGTGATCGTGCTGAGTTTTTGCGTGTACTACGCCTATGCCCTTAGCCTTAAGGCTTTTGCTTATCGCCTCTCCTACCGCAAAAACATTTTTCTCGTTATCGGTAGTGCGAGGGTAAAAGCTCTCATAATAAAAACCGCTGTCAAAAGGCAGGTAGCTCTCGCAGGTATGGGTGTGCACAATCAGTACCTGAGCCTCTCTTGTGTCACTTATCTCAAACGGCAAGCCGTCTTTTAAAAGTGTTTCAGGGTCAACCGTGTATGACGTTTTGTTGTTAAGTGAGATATTGTCATAAAACTTCGTGCTGGAACTCAAATCTATTTCCCTCACAGGATAAGTAGCCTCGTTGCTGTCAATAACAGTGTCGCTTACTATTTTCTGTGACTGTTCATTTTTTACGCTGTCTGACTTTTTAGGCTTTGTGACAGATTTTTCCTTACTCTTAGGTCTGTCAAAACTACCGTCAGGCATAGTAAAAAACACGGATGCCAAAGCCGTGTCGGTGCTTATATTAAGCACCTGCTGTGCTCGTTTACTGACACAAAACACCGCTAGCACAGCTATACACAGCGACATCATTATGCACATTCCCTTTTTCAGCTTATCTGTAAAATTCATCATACCACCACCGTTTACAGATATTTATGCTGAAAAGTACTGCGATATGATTACAGCTACAGAAGAGCAACTAAATCGGATAACTCAAAATCACGGTGCAAAGCAAAATTTATAGAAAGCGAAATCAGCTTTGCGGCTCTGTCAACAAGCAGGTCGATTTCCTTTGGAGTTACGACCATCATCCTGCCCTTTGGAGAAACCTTGTTTTTTATGTTGAGGCAATCACTCTCATAGTCGAGCTCCAACAAATCCGTAGCCAAAGTCACAGCATCAACAACGGTAGGTACACCCAGTGCTATAACAGGCACACCCATTGACTCCTCGTCGATTTTAGTGCGGTGATTCTGAACACCTGACCCTGGTGATATACCTGTGTTTGATATCTGCAAAGTACAACCCAGACGTTCAAGCCTACGTGACGCCAGTGCATCAATAACAATCACGGCACTCGGTCTTATCCTTTTAACAACGCTTAAAAGATGCTCGCCCGTTTCAATACCTGTCTGACCTGTTACTCCTGTTTTTAGAACCGCTACAGGTCTTAATTTATCAAGACCTGTGCTTTTTGCAAGCTCGCCTGAAATATGTCTGGTAGCAAGCACCGAGTTTGCGGTTTTAGGGCCTAAGGCATCAGGAGTGATGTCAATATTTCCAAGTCCTGCGACCAGCACCAAGCCGTTTACGGGAAGCAGTGAGCGAATTTCCTCGCCTATCGCTATAAGCCTTTTGTCGGTATCTTCAAAATTATCCGTAAGCGGTGGCAGTTCAATGGTTATATATGTGCCGACAGGTTTTTTTAAGAGTTGCCCTGCCCTCTGGGTTTTAATGACCATTTTTTCAATTTCAATAGAGTCCTTCTGTGTGATGGTGTAATCAACACCCTGTACGTTGTCGCCTGCAAGCTCTCGTCTTTCAAGCGCAAGGTCTGTTCTCAGTTCCATAGTTCCCCCTGATAAAGCAAAATATATACTCTTTTGGTATTTACAATTGCTGTTTTTTTGATATAATACACTTGTATTAGTTTGTACAAATATAGGTTTAAATACAGGTGAAATTTTATGAAAATTTTAACAAAAGCATTCTCAGTCATTTTAGCGGTAGCACTCATCTTCTCGATAGCACCGACCGCTTTTTCCGCTGAAATCGACAAAGCTAAAACCAGAGCAAACGCAGATGTGTCTCTGCTTGCAGGTGACTTTGACATAAGCGGTACAAAGCTTCAGCCAAAAGAAGCTCTGCCGTCTTACTACAGCTCAAGAGATATGGGATATACAACCTCTGTCAAAAACCAGCTCTACAACTCATGCTGGGCATACGGCTCATCCGCTTCTCTTGAAAGCACACTGATTAAATACGGCTACAACACAGGCGAGTTTTCTCCGACACATATGAACCACTGGGGTACAATACGTGAGGACGGCACAGGCTGGCAGAGAGATAACGTCGCAGGCGGATACTCTTACATTTCGCTGGGCTACCATTCATCATGGCAGGGTCCACGACTCAATAGCGATTACCCTCGCTACACACCGCTTTCATCTTTTGCGTCACTTGACAGCAGTATCAAAAAACAGTTTTGTGTAAACGGTATCATTTACCTTGATACAAAAGACGTTGAAACCGTCAAGACCGCTGTTTACGAATACGGTGCGGTTGTCGGTAACTACCACGTTAACGAATCATACTATAACAGCGAAACATACGCTTACTACTGCAACATCGAAGGTCTTACAACTGCTCAGCTCAACGGTCACTGCATCAGTATTGTCGGCTGGGATGACAACTTCAAAAAAGAAAATTTTGCAACTATTGCACAGCCACAGAACAACGGTGCCTGGTTATGTAAAAACATCTGGGGCGAAGAATGTGGCGACAAAGGCTACTTCTGTGTGTCATACGAGGAATTCTATATGTTTGACACAAATTTCGGTCACAGCTACGCATTAAATCACGTTGAACCTTACCGTGATGTA
>JAFUKO010000009.1 GCA_017473555.1 Ruminococcus sp.
AAAAAAAAGACAGCCGCACGTGAGCGGCTGCCAGTGATGGTAATGCGGTGTCAAATCTCAATGCCCCTTTTAGGGGTTGAGCCAGTAATAGCCCCTTATAGGGGCAGTGCAAACCACCAGTTGAACTGGTGGTTTTGATTTACTGATTAAGTTAAAAAACTCAGGCTTCATCAGCCGTTGCTTCTTTGCTTTTGGAAGCATCAATCTGCTTTTGTACAAGCTCTTCTATATATGAAAAATCAAAGTCAGATACGATTTTGTAGCACTCTGTACCTGCTTCAAAAGTCATAATTCCATTCTTGTTAACAATAAATTTTGTCTGATTGTTGTTGCCGTTGCTGAATGAGAAAAAGTACACCTCACCTGCGGTCATCAGATCAATAACTTCGTCGGTTTTTTCATATTCAACCGTGTTATAAATCTCAATCATATCATTGATGAATGTATCGTCAGTGAAAACATACATCCAGCTTTCGGTATATGCACCGCTGACGCATATCTGGTCAATGTTTTTGATATTTCTTGTGTTTCTGACACAGCCTGATAAAGGCACACATAAACATACAACGAGAACCAAAGCCAGAACAGTTTTAAAAATCTTACTCAAAGTCGAACTCATCCTTGTATTTCTCCTTGAACACTTCGAAAACGTTTGTAAGAATCTCTTCATCATCAATGCCGAAGTACTCTTCTGTTTCGTCATCTATGCTCTCAATTTTGAGAATAGTAACATCCTGAGCCTGTTCGTCATTTTCGATGAGAACAATGTATTCCTCGCCCTCATATTCAACTACGTCTAAAAGTTCAAACTCAACCTCGTTGCCCTCGTTGTCCTGAAGTACAACTATTTCAGGCTCGTAAACCTCTGTGATATCTTCATTGTTAAGCATAGTAATTCCTCCTTAAAGTGATGATAAAAGGATACACCATTTAGTAGTTATTTGCAAGTATTTTATTATTACATTACAAGTAAGCTGAAAACAAAAAGGCCGGATAAAAAATCCGACCTTCTTTGAATAATAAAATTATGAATGTGACTCAATGTAAGATACAAGAGCACCGACAGTTCTGAGTTTCTCAATATCTTCGTCAGGAACTTCGATTTCGAACTCGTCCTCAAGTGACATGATAAGGTCAACTACGTCGAGGGAATCAGCACCTAAATCGTCCTGAATGTCTGTGTCAGCGTTGATAGTATCCTCTTCAACCTCGAGCTGGTCAGCTAAAATCATCTTAACTTTCTCTAATACCATTGTAATCCTCCAAAAATATAAAATACTATAGTGTGCTTTCTAGACAAATGACAGTATATTGTGGTATACTATCCGTTAAAGCACTTGGTACACAGAAAAGTTTATGTTACTTTTGCTGTGTTTATCTCACAACCATATTATTAGCAAACACAATCTTTGTCAACATTTATGTCAATTTTTTAATTGTTCATTCTATTGGAGAAAAATTATGGATACTAAACAATATGCCGTTATCGGCCACCCTATCGGACATTCACTTTCACCTTTTATCCACAGCGAGCTTTTTAAACTGGACGGAATAAAGGCTACATACGTTGCACTTGATGTCGAAGATCTCAGTGCTGACTTTGATACAAAGCTCAAAGTACTTGATGGCTATAATGTAACTATCCCCTACAAACAGGATATTATAAGCAAGCTCCATCAAATCAGCGAAAAAGCAAAGCTGAGCAACAGTGTAAATACCGTTATAAACGGTGAGATTACTGAGGGATATACTACTGACGGCTTTGGCTTTGTTTCTGCTGTCAGTGCTAAATGTAATGGTACTATCCCTAAGGATATTCTGATTTTCGGATGTGGTGGTGCCGCAAGAGCGATTTGCTTTGAGTGTCTTTTGAACGGATGCAGTATCAGCTTCGCAGTAAGAAAAGATGATTTGGGCATTGGTAATGAGCTGGCGTCAGAAATCAAAGAAAAACTTGATATTAACTGCGATGTTTACACAACCGATGAAATACCTGAGGATAAGCATTTCTCACTTTTAGTCAATGCAACTCCTGTGGGTATGTACCCAAATATCAATGGTTGCGTTGCGAGCGATGATATAATCGAAAAATGTGATGCTGTTTTTGATGCGGTTTACAATCCGCTTGAAACCGTTCTCTTAAGAAAAGCTAAGGAAATGGGCAAAAACGCTATCGGTTCGATTGATATGCTCGTTTATCAGGCAGCTAAAGCTCACGAAATCTGGGTAGGTGCCAAGTACAATGACTCGGATTTACAGGCTATCTGCGAAATGACAAAAGATAAACTAAGATAAAAGGTGATATTATGAAAGGTATTGCACTGTGTGGATTTATGGGGTGCGGTAAAACTACTGTCGCATCAGCTCTGTCGCAAAAATATAATTTAAACCACATTGATACCGATAAATTTGTAGAAGAAGAAAATCAGATTACAATATCCGAGATGTTTAAGCTTTACGGTGAAGATTATTTCAGGGACAAAGAGCATGAGGCTATTTGTATCCTGTGCAAATGCTGTGACTACGTGCTGGCACTCGGTGGTGGTGCTGTGCTTTTTCCACGTAATGTAAAGGCGTTAAAAGACAGCGGATATAAACTTATATTCATAGACACTGATTTTGATGTCATAAAAAAGCGACTCGAAAATGATAAGAGTCGTCCGTTATTAAAAACCAATGATATGAAAGAGCTGTACGATACCCGTTATCCGTTATACGAAAATGCGTGTGATATAAAACTATCTTGCAATGATGAAAGCGGCGAACAGCTCGCTGATAAAATTATAGAAACCATAGCAAAAGAAGGCTAATATAATGAAAAAACTTATTGTAGAGGCAATGTCTGCAACTTACGAAATTCTTATTGAAAGAGGAGTGCTAAGCAATTGTGCTTCGTTTATTGCTCCAGTAGTCCGAGGTAAAAGAGCTTTGATTATAACCGATACAAATGTCGCTCCGCTTTATCTTGAAAAAGTTAAGGCTTCACTCACAAAAGGTGGATTTGAAACCTACTCACACATATTCACAGCAGGCGAGCAGTCAAAGCATCTCACTACAGTAGCTGAGATTTATGATACCCTGGCTGAAAATGAATTTACAAGAAAAGACTTTATCGTAGCGCTTGGTGGCGGTGTGTGTGGTGATATCTCGGGTTTTGCGGCAGCTTCATATATGAGAGGCATCGACTTTGTGCAGATTCCCACAACTTTGCTGTCACAGGTTGACTCATCGGTTGGCGGCAAAACAGGCGTTGATACAAAGTATGGCAAGAATTTAGTTGGTGCATTTTATCAACCAAAGCTTGTTTTGATTGACCCTGACACCTTAAACACACTGTCAGACCACTACTTTGCTGATGGTATGGGAGAGATCATTAAGTACGGCTGTATCAGAAATGCAGAGCTGTTCTCTACACTTGAGAATGTTGATATCAACGAAAATATAGAGGACATTATTCTGGAATGTCTTAAAATTAAGCGTGACGTTGTTAACGAGGATGAGCGTGAGGGCGGTATCCGAATGATTTTGAACTTCGGTCACACCGCTGGTCACTCGGTAGAGAAGCTCAGTGAGTTTACACTCTCTCACGGTGAGTGTGTCGCAAAAGGTATGGTCATGATAGTGAAAGCCAGCGAAAAGCTTGGATTAACTGAAAATGGAACAGCCGACAGAATTGTTAAATTGTGTGAAAAATGCGGGCTTGATACAAGCACCGATTTTGAGCTTGATGTAATAGCAGAAAACGCAAAGAACGATAAGAAGGGCAGTGGCTCTGATTTGAATATCATACTGATTTCAAAAATCGGTTCCAGCTTTATCCATACAGTAAACAAAAATGATTTTGCTTTATATCTGAGCAAGTAACGGAGTTATTATGTCAACTGCAATTATCAGAAAATCCGTGCTAAGTGGTACTGTGCAGGCACCGTCATCAAAAAGCGTTGCTCACAGAATTATGATATGTGCCGCTCTGTCACGTAGTAAATGTTATATAAAAAACGTTAGTGAATCAAACGATATGGATGCAACCATAGGCTGTTTAGAAGCCTTGGGAGCAAAATTCAGCCGTAAGGGTAAGACGTTATACCTTGATGCAACAAACTTTGTTCAGGAAAATGCTACTGAACATTTTACGCTCAACTGTAAAGAAAGCGGTACAACTTTAAGGGTGATTATTCCTATTTGCGCTGCTTTGGGGCTTAACGTCACATTTGTAGGCGAGGGCAGATTGCCTTTTCGTCCGCTTGATGAGTATCTGAAGTTACTCCCTGAACACGGTGTAAAATGCACTATGGAAGAAAATTTTCTTCCGCTCACCATAAGCGGAAAACTCAGCGGAGAAGCATTTGAGATTTCACCGAAAATCAGTTCACAGTATGTCACAGGTATGTTGTTAGCACTCAGCCTTTTGCATAACGATACGACGCTTAAGTTATCATCAGATTTGGTCGGTGGCCAGTATGTTGATTTGACAACCGATGTTATGCGTAAATTCTCTGTAGAGGCAAAGAAATGTGGTAACTCATACTTTATTACAGGTGACAGTAAATTCACAGCACACTCAAGTTACAGCGACGAGAAGGTAGGCATTACTGTTGAGGGTGATTGGTCACAGGCGGCGTTCTTCCTGTGTGCGGGAGCTATTAATGGTGACATTACTGTAGAGGGGCTTGATTTAGAGTCATCTCAGGGTGACAAAGCCATTCTTGATATATTGAAAGCCTTTGGTGCTGATATAACACTGGGAGAAAATTCTGTCAGAGTAAAGAAGTCAGCTTTAAAAGGTGCAAAAATAAATGCACTTGATACTCCTGATCTGGTGCCTGTTGTAGCTTTATCTGCAGTGTTCTGTGAGGGTGATACCGAAATCACAGGAGTAGAGCGACTTAAATTTAAAGAAAGTGACCGTCTGCTGTCAACGTCAGATATGATAAAATCACTGGGTGGTGACGCTACATATACAGATAGCTGTATGACCATTTTTGGTCAGGGCTATTTGACAGGCGGTAAGGTGCAGGCATATAATGACCACAGAATTGTTATGGCATCCGCTGTCGGAGCCGCTGAGTGTGAAACTGATACAGTGATAGTAGATGCCCACGCTGTCAACAAGTCATATACAGACTTTTTTGACGATTACAGGAGTCTTGGAGGTAATGTAAGTGTCGAGTAGTTGGGGTAATAAAGTAAAACTTACAGTATTTGGTGCCAGCCACGCTAAAGAAATCGGCGTAGAAATCGAGGGCTTAAAAAAAGGCTTTGAGCTTGATATGGACTCAATTTTATGCCAGATGAAGCGTAGAGCTCCGGGGCGTTCAAAATACGCTACACCTCGAAAGGAAGCCGATTTGCCGATAATCAAAGAGGGTGTGGAAAATAACATCACTACAGGCGAAACGCTGAAAATGATAATCGAGAATACAAACCAACATTCAAAGGACTACAGCTCTTTAAAAGCATGTCCACGTCCGGGTCACGCTGACTATACAGCGATACTTAAGTACAACGGCGAACTTGATATGAGCGGTGGCGGTCCTTTCTCGGGCAGATTGATGGCTCCTGTGGTATTCGCAGGCGAAATCTGTCGCCAGATATTAAATAAAGAATACGGCATCGATATCGTGTCCCATATTGCTGAAATCGGCGGTGTAAAGGACAAGAGTTTTGCGGATGTTGTAATAGATAAAGAGCTTTATTCTAAGCTTAAGATCGAATCTTTCCCGACAATCTGCGAACAGCAGAAAGTTAAGATGGAAAACGCTATCGAAGAGGCTATGAAAGAGAAAGACTCTGTCGGCGGTATTGTCGAATGTGCGGTGCTTAATATGCCAAAAGGTGTTGGTGGCCCGATATTCGATGGTATCGAGAGTGTTATCTCATCTGCTATGTTCTCAATTCCTGCGTGTAAAGGCGTTGAGTTTGGTATCGGCTTTGATGCCTGCAGATTAAGAGGCTCTGAGAATAATGACGAGTTTGAGTTTGTAAATGGCGAGGTTGTCACCAGAACAAATAACTGCGGTGGCATTCTGGGTGGTATATCCAACGGTATGCCTCTCATATTCAGAGTAGGGTTCAAACCTACTCCGTCAATCTCACGTGTGCAGAACACCGTTAATTTACAGACTAAAGAAAACACAACTATTGAGATAGTCGGACGTCACGATCCGTGTATTGTCACCCGTACAGCACCAATCGTTGAAGCTATGGCGGCTATCGCAATTATCAATATGCTCTAAGGACTGAATGAAATGGATTTAAACGATATAAGAAAAGAAATAGATGTGATTGACTCTCAGCTTATTGAGTTGCTTGAAAAACGAATGGACTGCACCAAGGCTGTCGGAGAGTACAAAGCATCCCATAATATTCCGATTTTAGATAAAGGCAGACAACAGCTGATTTTAAAAAAGGTTGAACAAAGGTCTGAAAAATACGGCTCACAGCTGAAGTTTCTGTTTGAAGATATTATGCAGATTTCACGTATGGCTCAGAACCGTATTATAGGTGACTGTCCGTTCAGAGAAACTATTGAGCACATCCAGAACAATATGACCGCTATGCCTGTAAAAGGCGTTAAGGTTGCTTGTCAGGGTATAAGAGGAGCTAACTCTCACATTGCATGTAATGAGTTTTTTGAAGATCCACAGCTCAGCTTCTACAAAACTTTTGCAAAGGTTTTTGAGGCAGTTGAAAAGGGCGAAGCTGATTTTGGTGTGCTTCCTGTTGAAAATACAAGTGGAGGCTCGGTGTCTGATGTTTACGATTTGCTGATGTCACACAATTTCTATATAGTATCTGCAAAGGCTATGTCTATCAGCCACAACCTTTGTTCACTCAGACAGAGCGAGCTTTCGGATATTGAGCAGGTGTGGTCACATCCACAGGCACTTACTCAGTGCTCGTCATACATATCTAAAAATGACTTTTCACCAATCGCATACCCTAATACTGCGATTGCGGCTAAAAAGGTTATGGATGAAAAGCGTTTAAACTGTGCGGCTATCTGTACTACACAGGCGGCACAAGAGTACGGACTCAAGGTGCTTGAGCGTGATATTCAGGATTATAACAAGAGCACCACTCGTTTTATTGTTATCTCAAAAAAGCCGTACATCAGCGAAAATGCTAACAAAATCAGCTTGTGCTTTAACGTCGAACACGAAGAGGGTGCACTTTCCCGTGTACTCAATATGTTCTCACTTTTAGGACTCAATCTTACAAAAATTGAGTCACGTCCGATGAAAAACTCTGAGTTTGACTATCTGTTTTATCTGGATTTTACAGGAAACCTGCGTGACAAGAGCGTTATGGATTTTATGTGCACACTAAGTGAAGAAGTAAAAGTCTTCTCATTTATGGGCAACTATTACGAACACTAAGTATTTTAGCGTTTTGGCTTCATTTATCACTTGAAAAAGTTATTACATAATAGTATAATATATTGGTTAATACATAAGGAGGGGCAAAAATGGCAGATAAAAAGAAAATGGTCGAGGCTATCACAAGCCGTGACACCGATTTTGCTAAATGGTATACTGACATCGTTAAGAAAGCTGAGCTTGTTGACTACTCAGGTGTAAAGGGTTGTATGGTTATCAGACCTTACGGCTACGCTATCTGGGAAAATATCCAGGCTGATTTAGATCGTCGCTTTAAGGAAAAGGGACACGAAAATGTTTATATGCCGATGTTCATTCCTGAAAGCTTACTGCAGAAAGAGAAGGATCACGTTGAGGGCTTTGCTCCTGAGTGTGCGTGGGTCACTATCGGCGGTAGCGAAAAATTAAACGAAAAACTTTGTGTTCGCCCAACTTCAGAGACTCTTTTCTGTGAGCATTACGCTAAGGTAATCAACACATACCGTGATTTACCAAAATTATATAACCAGTGGTGTTCTGTTGTACGATGGGAGAAAACTACCCGTCCATTCCTTAGAACTTCTGAGTTCTTATGGCAGGAAGGCCATACAATGCACGAAACACCAGAGGAAGCTCAGGAAGAAACTCTTACAATGCTTAAGGTGTACGAGGACTTCTACAGAGAAACTCTCGCTATTCCAGCAGTTGTTGGTAAGAAAACCGAGAAAGAGAAGTTTGCAGGTGCTCTTGCAACATACACAATTGAGCCTATGATGCACAACGGTGTAGCTTTACAGGGCGGTACATCTCACTACTTTGGCGATGGCTTTGCTAAGAGCTTTGACATCACATATACAGGCAGAGACAATCAGCAGCACTATCCACACCAGACTTCATGGGGTGTATCAACTCGTATGATCGGTGCTATCATCATGGTACATGGTGATGATGATGGTCTTGTTTTACCACCAAAGGTATCTCCAATTCAGGTTGCTATCGTGCCAATCGCTACTCATAAAGAGGGCGTGCTCGAAAAGGGCGAGGAGCTTTACAACCGCTTAAAGGGTGAGTTCAGAGTTAAGTACGACGATTCTGACCAGTCACCTGGTTGGAAGTTCAGCCAGTACGAGATGAAGGGTGTTCCTGTTAGAGTTGAGCTTGGTCCAAAGGATATCGAAAAGAACCAGTGCGTAATTGTACGTCGTGACACAAGAGAGAAGATTTTTGTTTCTCTTGATAACCTTGAGGAAGCAGTAAGAAAGGCTTTGCAGGATGTACACGATGGTATGTACGAAAAAGCACTCAAGAATATGCAGGAAAAGACACACGTTGCTACAACTTTCGACGAGTTTGTACAGACCGCTGAAGAAAAGCCTGGCTTTATCAAAGCTATGTGGTGTGGCGACAAAGAGTGTGAAGAGAAGCTCAAAGAGGTTACAGGCGGTGTTAAGAGCCGTTGTATTCCATTTGAAGAAGAGCATCTTTCTGACAAATGCGTATGCTGTGGCAAAGAAGCTAAGCATATGGTATACTGGGGCAAACAGTATTAATATTTTAGATGAATATTTCTGTCACAAGGGGCGATGCAAAGTCGTCCCTTGTCTGTAAAATAAACTTTATACAAGGAGGTACCGAATGCCGATTAAAGTAAAAAATGATTTACCGGCAACTAAAATTTTAGAATCAGAGAACATTTTCGTTATGCCTGAAAAGCGTGCTATGACTCAGGATATCCGTCCGCTGAAAATTATCATAGTAAATCTGATGCCGACTAAAATCGTTACTGAAACTCAGCTTCTAAGACTCCTCGGTAACTCTCCACTTCAGGTAGATATTGAGCTTTTGCAGATGGCTACTCACAAATCTAAGAATACATCACAAAAGCACCTTACAACTTTCTACAAAACTTTTGACGAAATAAAAGACCAGAAATTTGACGGTATGATTGTGACAGGTGCACCTGTAGAGTTGCTCGACTTCGAGGATGTTGACTACTGGGAAGAGCTTACACAGGTTTTTGACTGGGCGAAAAGGAATGTCTACTCAACACTATATATATGTTGGGGTGCACAGGCTGGACTTTATCATCATTATGGTGTTGAAAAAATCACATATGATAAGAAACTCAGTGGTGTGTATCGTCATCGTCCGCTTAATATGCTGCATCCGTTGCTCAGAGGATTTGACGACGTGTTCTATTGTCCTCATTCAAGAAACACGGGTGTTAACAGGGCTGATCTTGAGAATATTGATGAGCTTGAGATTTTGGCGGCAGGAGATACCACGGGTGTGTCGATTGTAAGCAATAAAAACGGCAGACAGTTTTTTATACTCGGTCACTTTGAATATGATGTTGATACTCTCGCAAACGAGTATTTCAGAGATAAGAATAAGGGTATGAATCCTGAGATTCCGTACAACTATTTCCCAAACAACGATGTTACAAAAAAACCTGTGATGTGTTGGCGTAGCAGTGCGGCATTGCTCTACTACAACTGGCTTAACTACTATCTCTACCAGCAGACACCTTATGATTTAGAGGACTTGAAAAAGCTCTATGACGAGTCCGCTGAAATTGAGGAATAAATATAGCATAAAGATAAACAGCTCCCTGAAAGGGAGCTGTTTTTGTTTATGGGTTATACTTTTGTAGTAAGAATAATTTTACTCGTTATCTGTGTATTACAATAGTTTTTGTCGCATGAAGCTAAGGATTTTTTTCTCCTTTCGTGATACTTGTACCTGAGTCATATTAAGGGCTTTTGCGGTGTCTACCTGTGTTTTATGCTTGAAATACCGCAGAGTAATCAGCTTTCTGTCATCGCTGTTAAGGGAGTCAAGGATACTTTCCAGTGACATTTTTTCTATCAGATTTTCTTCGATTGAAACTGTCGGTATGTCCAGTTCTTTTTCACCGTCTTCTGTGTGAGCGGTGAGTGACATAACAGGTGTAGATAGAGTGAGAGCCTCACTCGCTTTATAAACATCGACGTTGAGTTTTTCGGATAGCACTGAGATTGGTATATCGGCAGAGTGCTCCTTTTTGTATTCGTCAGCGATTTTAACTGCTTTGAGTGAAAGCTCTTTTAAACTTCTGCTGACTTTAATCATACCGCCGTCACGAAACAGTCGTTTTATTTCGCCTAAGATTACGGGCACCGCATAGGTAGAGAGCTTATACCCCAGAGTTTCGTCAAAATTGTCGATAGCTTTTATAAGCCCTACACAGCCGGTTGAGTACAAATCATCGTACTCAATCCCACGACCTGTAAATTTCTTACAGCACGAGTGCACAAGACCTAAGTTTTGTTCTATAAGCTCATCTCTTGTCATAGCTTGTACGGTAGAGAATCTTCTCCATTGTAACGGTTGTGCCTGCTCCGACTTTTGAGCGTACTTTGACTTTGTCTGTGAAGCTCTGCATCACAGCAAACCCCAGTCCAGCACGTTCATCACTTGATGTTGTATACAGCGGTTCCATAGCTTGTTTAATGTTTTCGATGCCAACACCTTTGTCACGAATTTTTATGATGATTCTGTTCTGGTCAGTTATCCTGACATTTATGTAAATAGTGCCTATCGTATCGGGATAGGCGTGAACTATGCAGTTTGTGACAGCTTCCGAAACAGCTGTTTTTATATCCGAGAGTTCTGCGATTGTCGGATCTAAACACAACACAAATGCCGATACTGCCGAACGTGCAAAGCTTTCGTTATAGCTTCTTGATTCAAAATTAAGATTCATTTCATTTACTATTTTCATTTTAACACCCCCAGTGAGTCGATGCCCGAAAGGCTGATGATTTTTTGTAGGTTTTTGGGCACATTTATAACCTTGAGTTTACCGCCAACAAGTGACACCTGACGGTATCTGCCCATAATCAGTCCGATTCCTGAGCTGTCCATAAATGACACTCCCGAAAAATCCAGATGTAATTCTTTTGGTCTGAGCGATTCGGTTTGGCCGTCAATTTTCTGTCTTATCGATGGTGCCTTGTGATGGTCGATTTCGCCGTACAGCTTTGCTGTCAGCACATCGTCGCTGAACTTGGTTTCTACCATATTTTCACTTCCTAAATAAAAATGCCTGTACTCTAATAATATAAGTACAGGCATAAATTTTTTGTTTAATTAAGTTGTCGCATATGTTTATTTTTCAAGCTTTTCTAAAATATGAGGTCGAAGCTCACCGGCTAAATACAGCGAACCACAGATTAAAAGTGAGTAGTCATTATCTACACTGAGGGTGTAGGCTGTGTCAAAAGCTGACTTAGGATTACTGCACACGATGACTTTGTCAAAATATTTTTTGCATATATCAGCAAGCTTATAGCAATCCATATTACGAGGGTTAGGCACATCGGTAACAACCGCTACGTCAAACATCCCTTTTATGAGAGATAGGGAGCTGTCAACGTCTTTGTCTTCCAACATTCCAACTAAAAGTGCTCTTTTGCCCTCTGTAAACTGCTGTGTCGCATTTTTAAACGCTGTCATACCGTTTACATTATGAGCACCATCAAGCACGACTACAGGCGATTTACAGAGAATTTCAAAACGTGCAGGGTTCTGGGATTTTGCTAATCCGTTCTTTAAGTCAGCATCAGTGAAATCGATAAAGCCGTTTTCTTTGAGTGCATTAAGGGCTGCGATAGCAGTTTTAGCGTTATCAAGCTGATGCTCACCGATAAGCGGTAAAGAAAGTCTTAGATCACTATAAGTGAAACTGCTGCCGTCAATGCTCATAGAGATATCAGAAAACTGCACATCTTCTGCAAGATAGAGCTGGTTGTTTTTGCTACTTGCGGTATCTTCGATTATTTCGCTTGAAATCTCATTTTGTATTGCGGATACGGTGATTGAGTTTTCTTTTATGATACCGCATTTTTGTTCTGTGATAAGCTCGATAGTGTCGCCCAGAATTGCAACGTGGTCTAGGTCGATTTTAGTCAAAACTGAGCACAGCGGTTTCTTTATCAGGTTGGTTGAGTCAAGAAGTCCGCCTAGTCCTGTTTCACATACAATTATGTCGCAGTTTTCCTGCTTGTAAATATAAAAAGCAACGGCTGTCAGAAACTCAAATTCTGTGATGATAATTCCCTGTTCGTTGAGTTTATCGAGCATAGGGCAGGGGACAAGGCGGAGAAATTTATGCAGCGCGCGGGCGTTTTTGCGCCTGCTGTAGGCGGTCTGCTCGGCGCGGTTCCGCAGTGCGGATTTTCTGCCGCGGCGGCTAATCTTTATGCGGGACGAATTGTTTCTATGGGAACGATCGTGGCGGTCTTTCTCTCCACGTCCGACGAGATGATACCGATTCTCGTGTCGGGAAATATCCCCGTGGGAACCGTGGCTCTCGTGGTGCTTTACAAGGCGGTTGTAGGTATTGCGGTGGGCTTGCTCGTCGATCTTGTAATCCGACTTATGCATCGCGAGCAGGAGAAGATAAATATCGACGCCATCTGTGACGAGGACAACTGTCACTGCGAGCGTGGAATACTCTATTCCGCCCTTCATCACACCTTTACTATTTCGCTTTTCGTACTGCTGATCACCCTTGCGATCAACGCGCTGGTGTTCTTTGTCGGCGAGGAAAACCTCGGCGCGATAATGTACGACAAGCCCTTTATCAGCCATTTGATCGCCTCTGTGTTCGGCCTTATCCCCAACTGTGCGGCATCAGTTGCGCTGTCCACCCTTTGCACCGAGGGACTAATTACCGCAGGAACGATGATGTCAGGTCTGTTCTCCGGCGCGGGAGTCGGTTTGCTCGTGCTTTGTAAGGTTA
>JAFUKO010000120.1 GCA_017473555.1 Ruminococcus sp.
TCGCTTATTTTTTTATACGGAAATATTGTTTAAAATATGTCTAAAAATTGATAAAATATTGATATTAGTTTGTGCATTGTTAACTTTACTTTTGAAATTTTTAAGAGTATAATTACCAGTGTATATTTATAACTAATTTTAGGAGGAATTTTTATGAAAGCTGTAATCACTGTACTCGGTAAAGACACTGTCGGTATTCTTGCTAAAGTATCATCTGCTTGTGCAGAAGAAGGCGTTAATATCATCGAGGTAACCCAGAGCGTTATGCAGGACCTTTTTGCGATGATTATGCTCGCTGAAATCAAGGATGCCGACGTTACTGTTGAAGGGCTCACAAAGAAGCTCGACAAGGTTGGCGAAGAGATGGGCGTTAAGGTTCACGTTATGCACGAGGACATTTTCAACAGTATGCATAAAATCTGATTTTGGAGACTAACTATGATTGAGACTAAAGATATACTTGAAACCATAAATATGATTGAAAACGAACACCTTGATGTGCGTACTGTCACTATGGGTATTTCGCTTTTAGATTGCATTGATTCTGACATTGACAAGGCTTGTGACAAGGTTTATGACAAAATCTGCCGTTATGCTAAGGACCTTGTTAAGACTGCTGAGGACATTTCTAAAGAATACGGTATTCCTATTATCAACAAAAGAATTGCCGTCACCCCTATTTCTATGCTCGCATCAGTTTGTCAGACTCAGAAAATTACTAAATTTGCTAAAGTGCTCGACAAAGCTGCCGAAGAACTCGGTGTTGACTTTATCGGCGGTTACTCTGCTTTAGTTGAAAAAGGCTTTGCATCAGGTGACTACGCTCTTATCGAAAGTATTCCTGAGGCTTTATCTATAACAAACAAGGTTTGCTCATCAGTTAACATCGGCTCTACAAAAGCGGGCATCAATATGGATGCTGTTAAGATGATGGGTAAAATAGTCAAAGAGAGTGCACAGCTCACTAAAGACAGACAGTGTATCGGTGCTGCAAAGCTCGTTGTATTCTGTAACGCTGTACAGGACAATCCGTTTATGGCTGGCGCTTTCCACGGTGTTGGTGAAGCTGACTGTGTTATCAACGTTGGTGTATCAGGTCCTGGTGTTGTAAGAGCTGCTCTCTCAAAGGCTCAGGATTGTGATATAACAGGCGTTGCTGATCTTGTTAAGAAAACTGCTTTCAAGATTACAAGAATGGGTCAGTTAGTTGCTCAGGAAGCTTCCAAGAGATTATCAGTACCATTCGGTATCGTTGACCTCTCACTTGCTCCTACTCCTGCTGTTGGCGACTCAGTTGCTTACATTTTAGAAGAGATGGGTCTTGAGGTATGCGGATGTCACGGTACAACTGCTGCTCTCGCACTTCTAAACGATGCTGTTAAAAAGGGTGGCGTTATGGCGTCATCACACGTCGGCGGTTTAAGTGGTGCTTTCATCCCTGTCAGCGAAGATGCAGGTATGATTCACGCAGCACAAACAGGTGCTCTTGATATTACTAAGCTTGAAGCTATGACAGCGGTATGCTCAGTTGGTCTTGATATGATCATGGTACCAGGTGACATCACTCCTGAAGTAATTTCTGCTATTATCGCAGATGAAGCTGCTATCGGTATGGTCAACACAAAGACTACTGCTGTAAGAATTATCCCTGCTATCGGTATGAAAGCCGGCGACGAGCTTAACTTTGGTGGATTACTCGGTTACGGTCCTGTTATGCCAATAAGATACGGTGACCCTACAAAGTTTATTCACCGTGGCGGTAGAATCCCTGCCCCACTTCAGGCTTTGAAAAACTAATTACACCTATTTATAATACACGGAGGCGAGACTGTGCAGGATATGCTGAAAAGAATCATCGAGATGGACGAACAAGCCAGACTCGTGAAAGAACAAGCAAAAAAAGAAAAAGCCGCTACTGAACAGGAAATTATTGAAACTAAAAAGAAAATCTACGACGAATACATCGAGCGTGCTAAAGACAGAGTACGCAAGAACCTCGAGGTAGATAAGGCAAATGCTGAGAAAGAATGGGAAGTAAAAAAAGCTCAACATCAGGTGTTATCAGACAACCTTGATAAAATGTATAGCGAAAACCACGATTTGTGGGTTGAGCAGATTGTAACACGTGTTACTAACAACTGATGACTCTGTTAGTATTGATTGGGGGTGAACCTATATGATGCTTATTGACGCATCAAGTGCCGTAATAACAAAAGCCAGAGCAAAATACGGCAAGCGACTGACACAGAAAGACTACAAAGCATTGCTCAAATGCAACAACGTTTCTTCTGTTGTTGCTTACCTTAAATCTCACACAAAGTACTCTGATGTACTCAGTAAAATCAACGAAAGCGAGGTTCACCGTGGTCAGCTTGAAACTCTGCTCAAGCAAAAGGTGTTCTATGACTTCGACTCACTGTGCAGATACGAAATGAGCGAAGGCTCACCATTTTCTGAGTTTATCATCAGAAAATATGAAATCGAACAGCTTACTCACTTTCTGATGCTTTTGTCCTGTAACAAGCAGGAACAGTACATTTTTGCCCTCCCCTCTTATTTCAATAATCACACTGACATTGATTTGTACAAACTGTCATCGTGTAAGGATTTCGACTCTTTTATTGATACACTGGGCAAGGGTGAATATCAGGACATATTAAAGAATTTCAAGCCTGATAAAAACGGGGTAATTGATATTGCCGGAGCTGAAGATGCTCTGAATGTTTATTCTCACAAAGAATTATACACTGCTATATCCAAACGTAAGAATAAAAAGCAGAGAGAAAAGCTAAAACAGCTGTGCGACCACGTAAACGATTTCTGTAACCTATCAAGAATCCTGCGACTCAAAAAATACTACTCTATGGATGCACAGACTATCAAGTCGCATCTGTTGCCATACGGAAGTATTAAGGATAAAACGCTTAATGATATGTGTGAAGCTCAGGATATTGAACAGGTATTTGAAATTATGTCAACTACAAGAGTAGGCAAGCGTATAAAGCAAATGAGTATCGAAAAAGAAGAACAGATGTCTTTTATGAGCAGATACAATATGTGCAGACGTATGCTCTACTATTCTACCGACCCTGCGGTTGTGCTTTTATCATATATGTATGTCAGCGAAGCAGAGTTAAAAAACATTATAACAATCATTGAAGGTGTCAGATACAACTGTTCAGCAGAGCAGATTGAATCACTTTTGATTTTTGAAGATTAAACAGATTTTATATAACATTACAAAGAGGTGATGTACTTGGCATTATCTAAAATGAAGCTCATAACCATCATCGGTATGAATAATTTCCTTGATGAAACGGTGTCGATGTTGGGACACTCTGGAGTCTTTCACCCAGATGATGCGACTGAGTTTTTCTCGGAAACCGAGAGATTTCTTCCTGTATCGTCTAAAAACGAAACCTCGACAACACTTTCAAAACTCAAGTCGATTATGGCTCAGGCAAAAATAGAGCCACAAATTGTTGATATCAGTGATTATGACGTCAGCATTGAACAGATGATAAATTTTGTCGATGATATCGAAAATGAGCTTGGAGCGACTTTAAAAGAGAAAGAAGAAACTCAATTCGAAATCAAGAAATGTCAACGAATGATCGAGGACAGCTCGCATTTCGTCGGACTCAACCTTGAGATGGAAGAAATAGAACAATGTGAGTTTATAGCTACCGATTTCGGACGACTTCCGAAAGAAAGCTTTGATAAGCTCAGTGAGTTTGAGGACAACGACTTTGTCCAGTTCTTTCCTGTATCAAGTGACGATAAATACTACTGGGGTATTTACACAGCTCCACTTGAACAAGCTGATGAGATTGACAGTATTTTTTCGGCACTTTATTTTGAACACGTTGAGGTTGAAGGGTTCAATGGAACTCCGATTGACTTTATATCAAGACAAAAGGCTACTGTTGAAAATTTACAGAACAAGATTAAAGAGCTTGACGATAAAGCAAAAGAGTATCTGATTTCAAACAGCGATAATATGCTGAAGATTTATACAAAGCTTTGTGAGTTCAACGCCATTTATTCTATAAAATCTCACGCTTACACTTATCATAACAATTTCATTTTAGCCGGTTGGGTGCCTGCTGAAGACGAAAAAGCTATCAGTAAGGCACTGGAAAGCATCGAAAGTGTTGAATTAGGTGTATCGGATGCCAATGACGAAATCGCCCACAAACCACCTGTTAAATATAAAAACAACTTCTTTGCTAAACCGTTTGAGTATTACACAGAAATGTACGGCACTCCGAATTATGGAGAAATTGACCCGTCAGCCTTTCTTGCGTTCACCTACTCACTGCTTTTCGGCATAATGTTTGGTGACGTTGGCCACGGTGTGATACTTTTCATCGCAGCACTTATTATGTACAAGGTTAAAGGTATGGAATTAGGTAAACTTTTGATTCCTTGTTCAATATCTTCTACGATATTCGGTTTTGTGTTCGGCAGTGTATTTGGTTTTGAGCATGTGCTCGACCCGATGTATCATAAGCTTTTCGGGCTCGAAGAAAAGCCAATCGAAGTTATGGAGTCGCATTGGACAATGACTATCATATATTCTGCTGTCGGAATTGGTATGGTGCTTGTGATTATAGCGATGGGACTCAATATTTACTCAAACTTCAAGCGTAAGAACATCGGTGAAGCAATTTTCGGCGTTAACGGTATATGCGGACTCACTTTCTATGCATCTCTTGTTGTAGGACTTGTGTGTTCAATGATGCTTGGTATCAAAATTATGAACGCCGCGTATATCATATTCCTTATTGTGATACCACTTATACTGGTGTTCCTGAGAGAACCTCTCTCCCACCTTGTTGAGGGTAAAAAGGACTGGCTCCCTGAAAAAATCGGCGAATTCTTTGTTGATAACTTCTTCGAACTTTTTGAAGTATGTCTGTCTTATGTTACAAACACAATGAGCTTTTTACGAGTTGGTGCCTTCGTACTTGTACACGCAGGTATGATGCAGGTTGTGTTTGTACTGGCATCAATGTTCGGTTCAACAGGATATGTTGTCACTGTAATCATCGGTAACCTGCTCGTTGCGGCACTCGAGGCTTTACTTGTTGGTATTCAGGTATTAAGACTTGAGTATTACGAAATGTTCTCTCGTTTCTACATTGGTGACGGCAGACCATATAATCCGGTAAAAGTTAAAAATGACTGATATATTAAGTAATTAATTGGAGGAAACAATTATGTTAGATTATTTATTATTATTTATTCCAGCTGCATTTTTAGTAATTTCTGTACTCGTATCAATCAAGGCTTTTGAAAAAGGCAAGAATGCTAAAACAACTGTTCTGACTCAGATTTTCTCTTTCTGTGCAGTTTTTGCATTCTGTATGGTATGCCCTATTGTTGCTCACGCTGCTGATGCTACTGCTGTAGCTGAAACAGCTGCTTCAAGTGCAACAGGTTTAGGCTACATCGCTGCAGGTATTTCTACAGGTCTTTCTTGTATTGGCGGTGGTATCGCTGTTGGTGGTTCTGCTCCTGCTGCTATTGGTGCAACAAGTGAGGATCCTAAAAACTTCGGTAAGTCTATCATCTTCGTAGCACTTGGTGAAGGTTGTGCTCTTTACGGTATGCTTATCTCAATTATGATTATCTCAAGTCTTTAATTAAGGACGATTAATATGAAAATGTATCTTATCAGCGATAACGTTGATACACTGATGGGGATGCGACTTGCGGGTGTTGACGGCGTTGTTGTACACAAGCCTCATCACGTTAAAAAAGCTCTTGATGATGCTCTCAATATGAAGGATGTTGCTGTTATTCTTATGACAGAAACGCTTATGAAATTGTGTTACGACAAGGTGTATGACATCAAGCTTCACA
>JAFUKO010000010.1 GCA_017473555.1 Ruminococcus sp.
ATATCAGCTAAAGCACCGTTTTCAGAGAGCATAGTAAGTACCTGCTTTGAACCTGGAGCAATAGAAAGTGATACATCAGGGTGAACAGTCTTGCCCTTTAAGATATGAGCAACTGTCATTAAGTCAGCGTAGCTTGAGTTTGTACAAGAGCCGATACATACCTGGTCAATCTTCTGACCTGAGAGTGATGCAATAGATTTGATGTTATCAGGGGAGTGAGGGCAAGCAGCGAGAGGCTCGAGCTCACATAAGTCGATAACGATGTGCTCGTCATATACTGCATCCTCGTCAGCCTTGAGCTCAATGTAATCTTCTTCACGACCCTGAGCATTTAAGAACTCACTTGTTGTTTCATCACTTGGGACGATAGAAGTTGTAGCACCAAGCTCAGCACCCATGTTTGTGATAGTAGCACGCTGTGGAACAGAGAGAGTCTTAACACCCTCACCAGCGTATTCGATGATTTTACCGACGCCACCCTTAACGCTCATAATCTCGAGAACCTTAAGAATGATGTCTTTAGCAGAAACCCAAGGCTTTAATTCGCCTTTGAGTTCAACCTTAACGATATTTGGCATTGTGATGTAGTAAGCACCGCCACCCATAGCAACAGCAACATCAAGACCGCCAGCACCGATAGCGAGCATACCGATACCGCCACCTGTTGGAGTGTGGCTGTCAGAACCGATGAGTGTTTTACCAGGGCGTGAAAATCTCTCTAAGTGAACCTGATGGCAGATACCGTTACCAGGGCGAGAGAAATAAATACCATGCTTTTTACAAACTGTCTGAATGAATCTGTGGTCATCAGCGTTTTCAAAACCTGTCTGTAAAGTGTTGTGGTCGATATATGCTACACTTCTCTCAGTCTTAACTCTAGGTACACCCATTGCCTCGAATTCGAGGTAAGCCATAGTACCTGTAGCGTCCTGAGTGAGTGTCTGGTCAATCTTCAGACCGATGTCAGTACCTTTAACCATTTCACCACTGACTATATGTTCTTTAATAATTTTTTCAGCAATAGAATATCCCATAATAAACCTCCATTTTAGCGATATAGAATTTTTGAAAAACATTTATACTATTATATCAAAATTTGTTTATAAAGTAAAGCAAATAATGTATGAACAGACATACTCTTTTTCGGTTAATTTTTACATAGTAATTGCACCAAAAACGTGCTATAATTTTTAATTGTCGAAAATCTTACATCAGGTGATAAATATGAGTAAAAGAGAAGATATAAGAAATATAGCAATTATAGCTCACGTTGACCACGGCAAGACTACTTTGGTTGACCAGCTTTTAAGACAGAGCGGTATATTCAGAGCAAACGAGTCTGTTGCTGAGCGTGTTATGGACTCCAACGATTTAGAGCGTGAGCGTGGTATCACAATTTTATCAAAGAACACAGCAGTTATGTACAACGATGTAAAAATCAACATCGTAGATACCCCTGGACATGCTGACTTTGGCGGTGAAGTTGAGCGTATCCTCACTATGGTAGACGGAGTACTGCTTTTAGTTGATGCGTTTGAGGGTTGTATGCCTCAGACACGTTTTGTGTTAAAAAAAGCTCTGGGCTTACACAAAAAGCCTTTAGTAGTAGTTAACAAAATCGACCGTCCGGGTGCACGTCCTGAAGAAGTTATTGATGAGGTGCTTGACCTCTTTATCGAGCTCGGTGCTGATGATGACCAGCTCGAATTCCCTGTAGTTTACGCATCAGGTAGAGATGGTATCGCATCTTTAGACCCATATGAAATGGGCACAGATATGAAGCCTCTGTCTGAAAAAATAGTAGAAGAGATTCCTGCTCCGGAGGGTGACCTCGACGGTAATTTACAGATTCTTATCTCTAACATAGATTACGATGAGTATGTCGGCAGAATCGGTGTAGGTCGAGTAGAGCGAGGCTCTGTCAAAGTTAACCAGCAGGCTGTTCTTTGCAGACGTGACGGTAGCAACCAGAAGGTTAAAATCTCCAAGCTCTACCAGTTTGAGGGCTTAAGAAGAGTTGAAACAGAAACAGCAAAAATGGGTGATTTAGTCTGTGTCAGCGGTATCACTGACCTCAATATCGGTGAAACTATCTGCTCAGTTGACGACGTTAACCCGCTTCCATTTGTAAAAATCGATGAGCCTACTGTTTCAATGAACTTTATCGTTAACAACAGCCCGTTTGCAGGCAGAGAGGGTAAGTACGTTACTTCACGTAATCTTCGTGATCGTCTTTTCAAAGAGGTTGAAACAAACGTTGCGATGCGTGTTGAAGAAACCGACTCAGCAGATACCTTCAAAGTATCGGGCAGAGGCGAATTACATCTGTCTATCCTCATCGAAACAATGAGACGTGAGGGTTACGAGTTCCAGATTTCACGTCCACAGGTTATCACAAAGCACATCGATGGTGTTTTGTGTGAGCCTATCGAATATCTTATGATTGAAGTTCCAGATACTTATGTAGGTCCTGTTATGGAGAAACTCGGTTCACGTAAGGCTGAGCTCATCAATATGGGTACCCGTGAGAGCGGTATCACTCACATCGAGTTCAGAATTCCGTCACGTGGCTTAATGGGTTATCGTCCTGAGTTTTTAACAGATACAAACGGTAATGGTATCATGAACCACGTTTTTGATTCATACGAGCCATTCAAGGGCGAAATTGTTACCCGTCATCAGGGTTCACTCATCGCATTTGAAACAGGCGAAACAGTAACATATGGCCTTTATGCAGCACAGGAGCGTGGTAGACTTTTCGTTCCTGCAGGTGTACCTGTATACGAGGGTATGATTGTCGGTGCTTGTCCAAAGAATGAGGATATCACCGTTAACGTGTGCAAGAAAAAGCACATCACAAACACCCGTGCGTCAGGTTCCGACGATGCTTTAAAGCTCACACCACCATCAGTTTTATCACTTGAGCAGTGTATCGAGTTTATCGCTGATGATGAGCTTGTCGAGGTTACTCCTGAGAACATCCGTATGCGTAAGCAGATTTTATCAAAAGAACTCCGTATGAAAAAACAGTTCAAAAAGAACTGATTTTACAATTTTGGCTCCCTTGTGTAAAGGAAGCTGGCCTTTGCGAAAGCAAAAGACTGAGGGATTGTTATTATAAAATATTTCTCAATAGGAATTATACTATGAATTTTGTTATCTTAGACCTGGAGTGGAACGGTGCCTATAGCAAGAAAGCTAAAAAATTCGTTAACGAGATTATCGAATTCGGTGCTGTAAAAATTGACGAACAATTTAATACTATCGACACGTTTTCAATGCTCGTCACTCCGCAGATAGGCAAGAAGCTTAATTCACGAGTGTCTGAGCTTACGCACATTACTACAAAGGAACTTTTCGATTCAAACAACACGTTTACCCACGTACTGTCAAAATTCAAAAAGTTCCTCTCTGACAGCATACTACTGACATGGGGTACGTCTGATATCCTGACGCTTATCGAAAATTGCAAGTATTATCTTGGGGATAGCATACTACCGTTTATGACAACCTACTGTAATTTGCAGGCATATTGTGAGCATAAACTTAATCATACCGATAAGTCACGACAGATGGGACTTTCCACCTGTGCTGAACAACTGTCTATTTCAACAAAGGGCCTTGAACTCCACCGTGCCTGCGATGATGCAAAGCTTAGTCTTAAGTGTTTTAAAAAGCTTTACGATGACCGTGACATCCGTGAGTTTATCGAAATTGCCAACGATGAGTTTTATCGCAAGATTACCTTTAAAAACAGCGTGATTTACGACCTTCGCAATCCTTTGATTGACAAAAAGGAGTTTTACATCTGTTGCGATAAATGCGGTAGAAAAGCCAGAAAAAAGTCCAAGTGGATTTGCAAGAATCGTTCGTTCAGAGCACAATTTCGATGTGCAAAATGTAAGCGTGATTTCGAGGGCAGAATCACCTTCCGATTAAAGTACGAGGGTGTAACTGTTGACAGACGAGTTGTCGAAAAGCCTGAAACCGAAAACGCCGAAAAACCTAAAAATATCTTAAGTAAACTGATTAAGCAAAATTCCAACACAGAAAAATAATATACTTTTTTGTAGAACGTACAGTATCCGCTGTGCGTTCTTTTTTGTATAGAGTAAAAGATTATATCTTTTTTAAACAGCATCTAACTAAAAATTCTTGCTTTCTAAAAATTGTGACATCGCTGATTTTATCACACATTGTCGTTATATATCAAACGCTGAAAGAAATAGTATGTAATCTATGAACTGTTTGTAAAATCGAACAAATATTCGAAAAACTATTGAAATAGGTAGAAATATCTGCTAAACTTAAATCGAAGTCAAGCCCCAGCTTCAACGAATAAGCCCCGAAAAATTCTTTAATGCAGGAAAGGACGAAAACTATGGATTACATAAAATGGTCACAAGAATATATCGAACAGGCTCAGAAGCTTTTAGCTGTGATTGAAAAGAAAAAGCGATTGCTAAAAACTGCAAACGCTGACGAAAAACATACGATTAATGCGGACATTATCCGCTTGCGTAACATTTATTACGAGTGTATGCTTACGGCTAAACACCTGAGCGAGCGTGCAGGGGTGATGCTTGGTGCAGCATAGTCTTTTTGGCATTACCGAGAAAAACGCTCACCGAATTGCGTACGAGGTTTACAGCTCTTGTGGTACTAACGAGAATAGGTTAAGTCAGATGAAGCACGTTTTGTACATTGCTTTAAACAGCGAGCTTACTTCACGCCAGCGTGAGTGTCTCGAGCTTTATTACTACAAGAATATGAAAATGTGTGAGATAGCGTCTTTTCTGTCTGTGGCTCCATCGACTGTCACACGACATATCAAAGCGGCTGAGCGTAAACTCAAAAATCTGGCAAAATATTGCTAAGTAAAAAAGACCTGCTAAGTGTAGCAGGTCTTTTGACTTATCATATATTATTTCAGAGTTACAGAGCAAAATCCTCAGGTTTGTATTTTGGCAGAGTGTTAATACTCTTTGGTACACGCATAAAAGGATTGTATTCATACTTTCTGCATTTGCCGTTTTTTAGCACCTTGTTTATAGTGCAGAACTGAGCGCCGTTATTTATCTTTGAGTGAGCACAGTATTCACAGCTCACAGGAATGTTGTTACCGAATAACTTAACCTTTTTCATAATTCCTCCGATAAACTATATTACTAAGTGTAGTATATCACAAACCTAAAAATAAAAAATACATAAAAATTTCTTTGTGACTCAATGATATCTCAGACACAAAAAGGCTCCATAGCAAAGCTATTGCTTATGTTGTGAGGTTACACAATCACAAACCTATAAAAATTTTTTTACAGAAAAAACTGTTTGTGATTCAATGTTCTCTCAGACATCAAAAGGCTTGTGTTAACAAGGCTTTTGCTTATGTCGTGAGGTTACTCAATCACAAACCTATAAAAAATTCTTTACAGAAAAAACTGTTTGTGATTCAATGTTCTCTCAGACATCAAAAGGCTTGTGTTAACAAGGCTTTTGCTTATGTCGTGAGGTTATTATAGCACGATTATTTGTTACTTGCAAGCATAAGATATGTGTAGTATAATCTCTACATTCCGAGGTGATATTATGAAAATTGATTCTAAAACAATGACATTGAACGAAAACGCAGGTGTGCATTACCTGACATATAATAAACTCTCTGATATTGACTTTATCAACCACGCTTTTTCTACACGTTTGGGCGGAGTGTCAGAGGGGATTTTTGAGAGCATGAACCTCTCGTTTGAGCACGACGATTTCGACAAGGTAACTGAGAACTACAAGCGTATGTGTAAAGCCTGCGGTTTTGATTTTGAAACCTTGGTGGCATCTTCTCAGGACCATCATACCTTTGTACGTGTGTGCACAAAAGATAATTGCGGTGTCGGTATTTATAAGAAAAAGGACATCCAGAGTGTCGACGCTTTAGTAACAAACGAAAAGGGCGTAACGCTCGTTACTTACTATGCAGATTGTACACCGCTTTTCTTTGTTGATACAAAGAAAAAGGCGATAGGTTTAGCCCACGCAGGCTGGCGTGGAACAGTTGGCAAAATAGGTGCAAAAGTAGTTGATACTATGGTGAGAAACTACGGCACTGACCCTGCAGATTTAGTTTGTGCAATCGGACCTGCTATTTCAAAATGTTGTTACGAGGTTGATAAAGCCTGTGCCGATAATTTCTACGCACTACAGCTTGATGACAGCAAGTTTGTGTTCAAGAAGGAAGACGGCAAGTTTATGATTGACCTGCTTGAATGTAACAAGCAGATTTTAATGAGTGCCGGTGTAAAAGAAGAGAACATCACTATCTCTGACCTGTGCACTAAATGTAACAGCGATTTACTCTGGAGCCACCGAGCAACCGGCGGTAAACGTGGCACAATGTCAGCATTTATGACTTTAAAATAATCAAAAATTAAGCACTGCTGTAAAGTTTTTCAGCAGTGCTTTTAGTTTAATGTAATTGTAATATTGATTGTTTTATTTCAATAAATCAATGCCTTCTTGCAACTGCTCGCCGTTTAACGCGCCAACAGCATAGGTTACAAGGTCGCCGTTTTCGTCAATGAATATTGTCATCGGCAAGGATGAAGCACTGTACTTGGTAGCGGCATCACCGTAAATATCATAGTAAACAGGGAAGGTATAGCCCTCTTCTTTGAGAAAAGCTTTAGCGTCACTTTTTGTGTCACCTGTGGTCATATTTACCATCATAAACTGAATGTCATCGTTACTCTTGTACGCTTCTTCAAAATGTGGCATTTCCTGTTTGCATGGTGAACACCAGCTCGCCCATAGATGAAGCACAATCGGTTTGCCAAAGTAGCTAGAAAGTGTCACGTCGTTGCCGTCTTTGTCTTCTACAACGAAGTCAGGAGCAGAGTAGTCAACGTCGTCATTTTTATTGCTGCTCTGTGAGCTATTGGTATCTGCTAGAGTGGAGGGAGCGTATTCGTCTTTCAAAGCATTGTAAGTGATGAGTGCTCCTATAAAAATCGCCACTGCAATTACTATTGCTATATATAACTTTGTCTTATTCTTCATATTACACCTCACGCTAAAAGTCCAACAAATTTAGTGAGCAGACCGCTCATCATAAGCACACCAACCAGTATCAGTATGCATCCGCACATAATGTTGATTACTTTGTAGTTTTTCTTTATAAAGTCAAAAGTAGTTTTCAGTTTGTCGATAAGTACCGCACTTGCGATAAACGGAATGCCTAAGCCAAGAGAGTAGGTAAGTAGCATCAGAATACCTTGTAGCACCTTGCCTTGCTGAGAAGCCATCATAAGTGCCGAGCCTAAAAAAGCTCCAACACACGGCGTCCATCCAACAGAGAATACAACACCGAACACAAATGAACTGAAAAATCCCAGATTATCGGTTTTTGCGTTGCCGCTCATACCTTTAAAGATATCTAGCTTGAATATACCCAGAAAATTCAAGCCGAAGAATATAACAATAAGACCTGTGATAATGTTGACGGCTACCTGATATCTACTCAGAAAACTCCCCACAGTGCCTGCTAACGCACCCATTATCACAAATACTGTGGTGAAACCCAGCACAAAGCCGAATGCGTTTTTCAGCGTCTTTTTAGTATTACGCTCAGTACCACCCGCAAAGTACGAAATATATACAGGCAGCATCGGCAGTAAACACGGCGAAATGAATGTGATGATGCCCTCTAAAAATGCGATAAAATATTGCATATAAAGCTCCTTCTATTTTTTTCTAACTATACATTCAAAATACACAGCTTGTCAAGTTAATACTATTTGCTTATAATATAAAAATAAACATTAGGGAAGTGCAAAAATGCGTATAACAACACTTGTTGAAAATACTTCAGATAACGAGAATTTGAAATGTGAACACGGATTGTCACTGTATATTGAAACAAAGAACCATAAACTTCTTTATGATATGGGTCAGACTGACCTTTTTTACGAGAACGCAGAAAAGCTCAATATCGACTTGAGTGCTGTTGACATCGCCGTGCTGTCCCACGGACATTATGACCACGGTGGCGGACTCAAAAAGTTTTTGGAGATTAACAAAAAAGCTAAAATCTATCTCAGCAAACATGCCTTTGAACCTCACTATAATGGAGATAAGTACATTGGACTTGATAGCTCTCTCAAAGACTGTGAGCGACTTGTTTTTGTAGACGATGAACTTAAACTCTGTGAAGGATTAACACTTTTTTCTTGTAACAATGAGTGGTGCAAATGGGATATAAACAGCGGTGGCTTGAGTGTTATAAAAAACGGTGAAAAAATTCCTGATCCGTTTTTACACGAGCAGTATTTGCTGATAGAAGAAAATGAACACAAAGTCTTAGTCAGCGGTTGCTCCCACAAAGGTATCCTTAATATCATTGATTGGCTCTCTGTGGATACTGTTGTCGGTGGGCTTCACGTTTCCAAGTGGAAAGAGGACTCGCTTGAAAGTTTAGCGAAGATGTTAAACTTTACAAAAATCAGCTTTTACACCTGCCATTGCACAGGTGTAGAACAATACAAGCTTATGAAACAAAAAATGAACAGACTCCACTATATCTCAACAGGTGACATAATTGAACTTAAATAATGGAGTATACATAGAGTTTGGAGGTAAAATGAAGAATAAAATCCTGACCATTTTGTGCGTAGTATTAGCTGCTATGTTAGTTTTGACAGCTTTTGTAGTGATACCGCTTAAAGGAGATAATAGCTCAGATACAGAAAAACTCATACAAGTCAAGGAGCTTTGCCAGTATCCAGATTTACCTACTGGATGCGAAGCTACGTGTGCATCAATGGTGCTTAATTACTATGGTGTTGATATTACACCACAGGGGTTTGCAGGTAGCTGGCTTGAACATAACAATGATTTTGAACATATAGATGATAAATTATACGGACCTGATCCTAAAGAATTTTTTGTTGGAGATCCGTTTGACAAATATTCATACGGATGCTACGCTCCTGCAATAGCAAAGGCTGTTAATGACAACAGCGTCTTGTGTGACGCAGAGGTGATTTACGGCAAAACAGTTGAACAGCTCTGCACAAAGTATATAGATAACGATAAACCATTGATTTTATGGGTGACCACAAGTATGAGAGAATCAAAAGTTGAAGCCTTGTGGTACCTTGAAGATGACTTGTGTTTTTATTGGAAAAACGGTGAACATGCAATGGTGCTTGTCGGCTATGACGAAATATACTATTTTCTGAATGACCCTGAATCAGGAAGCACTGTTGCCTACAGAAAAGATGTGGTCGAAAAGCGATTTGCCGAATTAGGCAGACAGGCAGTATATATTGACACAAAATGAAAAAAGCGAGAGCTACTAAATCAGTAACTCTCGCTTTAATTTTACAGCTTTATTTTATTGTCGTGTACAAACCAAATTTCGGATAAAGAATATTCTTTGCCGTTTAAATACTGTAACTCGCTTGCATCGTTTTTAAAATCAAATCCGAGCTTGTACGAGCAAAGTAACTGGTGTTTTTGATTAAACTTCCTGTTTAAACCTTTGTCGCCGTACTTTTCGTCACCAAGTAGCGGATTACCTATTGATGCCATATGAGCTCTTATTTGGTGGGTTCTGCCTGTTTTCAGTTCAACCTCACACAAGGAAAGATTTCGTTCTTTGTCGTAATTTAGCACCTCATATTTAGTAATGATCTCCTTACTGCCTTTGACCTCGTTTTTGCTCACCTTAACTGTGTTTTTACTTTCGTTTTTAGTGAGATAGCCTTTTAGCGTGTCGGACTTTTTCTTTGGACAGCCTTTTACAACACAGAGGTAGAATTTACGTATTTCCCTTGTCCTGACTTTTTCGTTTAATACACGCAACGCCATAGCGTTTTTAGCGGCAATAATAATACCGCCTGTGTTTCTGTCAATTCGGTTAACCAGAGCAGGGGAGAAAGCTTTGTCAGCTTCGGGGTCATATTCACCTTTTTCGTACAGATAACGCTGAACTCGGTTTACCATACAGTCAGCATCGTAGTTTTTGTCCTGATGAACGATAACACCAGGCTTTTTATCAAGTAGTATGAGGTTTTCGTCCTCGTATACTATTTCGAGCTTTTTCGATGCTTTCATAAACTCGTATTCTTTTTTACTTTCCTCAAAGAACTCGTCCTTGATGTAAAGTGTCAGCACATCGCCTTCATTTAAAAAAATCTCAGGAGTGGTTTTCTTGCCGTTTAGCTTGATATACTTGGTTCTGATGTATTTGTGCATCAGCGATTTAGGCATAGTTTTAAAACGTTTTAATATAAATTTATCAAGTCGCTGACCTGAGTCGTTTTTGTTTATAGTAATTGTACGCATGTTATCACCATCCTAAGTATACCATAAGATTTAATTTTATCAACAAACTTTAGTAACACATTTTTGATAAAGCAATATTATGATAGTGGGTGATGATTATGAGAAGCTGTCGCAAGAACATTTCAAATGCCGTGTCATTTTCGGCAGGAATAATTCTTTCGTGTATTCTGCCGAGCAAATGTGTGCTGTGCATTGCGGCGGCAACCATAATCTTAGTTTGCTATAGTTGTAGGAGGTAGCTATGAAAGTTGTACTTATCGAAAGACCTAAGTTTTTATCATTCATATTAAGAAAGCTCTACGGTATCAAAAAGCTCCCGCAACAATAAATATGAAATATACATCTGATTGTGTTGTAGGGGCGATTGTTAGTCGCCCGAGTGTATGAGTATCCATAGAATTAAAAAGTAACGGGAGGGTTTGTATGCCCTCCCAAAACTGTATACTGTACATAAATATGTAACCGCCTTTAAAGTAAGGCGGTTTTTTCTTATATATAAAGCTGAATCCTCTGTCCGGGATAAATTGTGTCAGGGTCTTCAATATTGTTTATTGCGACAAGCTCATTTACATCAAGACCATATCTGCTTGCGATTGTGTACATAGTGTCTTTAGGTCTTACAAAATAGAATTTTGGTGGACGTACTTCTTCGACAGGAATCCTCAGTTTCTGACCGGGATATATTGTGTACGGATATACAATGCCGTTGTATCTGGCAATGTCCATAGCAGTAGTGCCGAATAGCTGAGCAATAGCAAAAAGAGTATTGCCCTGTCTTACTGTGTAGGTAATTGGTTCCATTACGCTCCTCCTTTCCATATATTACATACTATGCAAAAACGAAGAATTGGTAAATGAATATTTTGGAAGAATAAGTTAATGATATTTTTGGGAGGAATGATTATGAATACAAAAATTATGAAAATTTTAGCACGAGAGATAATTGACTCAAGAGGTAACCCTACAGTAGAAGCTCAGGTAGTGACCGAAAGCGGTGTGAGTGCAATCGCATCTGTACCATCAGGAGCATCAACAGGTGAGTTTGAGGCGGTTGAACTCAGAGATAACGACAACCGATATAAAGGCAAGGGGGTTAAAACCGCTGTTTCAAACATCGTAGATATTATCAGTCCACAACTCTCTTCTATCAGCGTATTGTCACAGCTGAAAATTGACAAGCGTATGTGTGAGCTCGACGGCACAGAGAATAAGAGCAAACTAGGTGCAAATGCTACCTTGGCAGTATCGTTAGCCTGTGCTAAAACCGCAGCAAAGCTTCTGAACATTCCGCTGTACCGTTACATCGGCGGTGTCAATGCCCACACTCTGCCTGTACCGATGATGAACATCTTAAACGGTGGAGCTCACGCATCTAACAATATTGATATTCAGGAGTTTATGATAATGCCGGTAAAAGCTCCGTGCTTTTCTGAGGGCTTGCGTCAGTGTTGTGAAATATACCACACTCTGGGAGATATATTGAAAACCGAGGGTAAAGCTACAGGTGTAGGCGATGAGGGAGGTTTTGCTCCTGATCTTGACAGCGACGAACAAGCGATTGAGTATATCTTAAAAGCGATTGAAAAAGCAGGCTACAGTACCCACGATATCAAGATTGCGTTAGATGTCGCTTCATCCGAGTGGTACAAAGACGGTTTTTATCATCTTCCTAAGCGTAATACACGAATGAACAGCGACGACCTCATATCATATATAGAAAAGCTGTGCGTGTCATATCCGATTATTTCAGTTGAGGATGGTTTATCCGAACACGATTTCAAAGGCTTTAGTAAACTTACTGACAGATTAGGTTCACGAATCCAGCTTGTTGGTGACGACCTTTTTGTTACCAATACAAAACGACTACGCCACGGAATTGAGGTAGGAGCCGCAAATTCAATTTTGGTTAAGGTTAATCAGATTGGCACACTATCTGAGTCTATAGATGCTGTCCAGTGTGCACATCGTGCATCATACACAGCGGTGATTTCTCACCGTAGCGGAGAAACCGAGGATACAACAATAGCCGACATAGCTGTTGCCCTTAATGCGGGTCAGATAAAAACAGGTGCACCGTGCAGATCTGACCGTGTCGCAAAGTACAATCGTTTGCTGAGAATTGAGGAAGAACTGGGCACTTTATCCGATTATGGGCTTTAATCATTTATAAGAGTTATGAATGTATTACAAAAAATTAACCGCCATTTGGCGGTTAATTTCTTATACGGAATTAAATGTATATATATACTGTGGTAATATTATGATGTATCGAAATGCAATTACTGGAGGCATATACTGTGAAACTAAAAAGAATTATGGCAGGTGTACTTAGTATGTTAATTCTTTCATCTGTTGCAATGACCGGTGCTTTGGCTACTTCTGAAGTGGTTGAAGAAACTGTTGCTCCTACACAGGAGGAAACAGCCGCTCCTACTGAGCCGCCTGTTACTTCCGCTGACGTTGGTATGGCAAACTACGTAAAGCTCCTTGAAAAAACCTACTATAAAGGTAATCTTGGTGCTACTTACTCAAAAAAGGAAACCACCTTTAAAGTCTGGTCACCTCTTGCTACTGACGTAAAGGTCCGTATATATACAAAAGGTACTGATGGTGAAGAAGGAGCACAGATGCTTTCCGAATCATCGATGAAGCTTGTTGAGAAATATGGCACATGGGTTCTTACCTTAAAGGGTGACTATAAGAATAAATATTACACCTACGTTGTCACAGTCAACGGTAAGACAAACGAGGTTGTTGACCCATACGCTAAGGCTGTCGGTGCTAACGGTAACCGTGGTATGGTTGTTGACCTTGATTCTACCGACCCTAAGGGCTGGAAAGAAGATAAGTTCGATCGTGTCAGCTCAATGACAGACGCCGTAATATGGGAAGTCAGCGTACGTGACTTTTCAGCAAGTGAAACCAGCGGTGTGTCAGAGAAAAACCGTGGCAAGTTCTTGGCATTTACCGAAAAAGGCACAGTTGTTGACTCTGTTGAGGGTTCACTTCCTACTTGTGTTGATTACTTAAAGGATTTAGGCGTTAACTACGTCCAGATAAATCCGTTCTACGATTTCCACTCAATCGACGAAACTGACACAGTTAACCCTCAGTACAACTGGGGTTACGACCCTAAGAACTACAATGTTCCTGAGGGTTCATATTCATCTGACCCTTATAACGGTAATGTTCGAATCAAAGAGTGTAAGCAGATGATTCAAGCTCTCCATAAAGCCGGCATCGGTGTTATTATGGACGTTGTTTATAATCATACTTATTTATCAGCTGATTCATGGTTCAACCTTATTGTTCCTGATTATTATTATAGAATTGATGACGATGGCAACTGGTCAAACGGCTCAGGTTGTGGTAACGATACTGCTTCTGAGCGTATTATGTACCGTGAGTTTATGAAAAACTCGGTTGTTTACTGGGCGCAGGAATATCACATCGACGGTTTCAGATTTGACCTTATGGGACTTCACGATGTTGAAACAATGAACTACATCCGCAAGAGCCTTGACGCTCTTCCAAATGGTGGCAAAATCCTGATGTATGGCGAGGCGTGGGACCTTACTACTAACTGCGACAGTGGTACAGTTTTAGCTACACAGAACAACCTCTCTAAATTATCAACACGCATCGGTGCGTTCAACGATACAATGCGTGATGGTTTAAGAGGTGACGTTTTTACTGCTAAGGACAAGGGCTATTTACAGAGTGGCTCAAATAAGTCAAAAGTAAAATCAGGTATCGAAGGTATGGCTACAGCAGGCACATGGGCAACACCGCCAAGACAGTGTGTCAATTACGCATCCTGCCACGATAACCTCTCGTTATACGACAAGCTGGTCGCATCTGTTTATCCTGATAAGGGCGATTTTAGAAAGCGTAGGGAAGACCTCGTTTCAATGAACAAGCTCTCAGCTGCCATAGTATTAACATCACAGGGTGTTCCGTTTATGATGGCAGGTGAGGAGATGGCACGTTCTAAAGACGGCGACGAAAACTCCTACAAATCCCCAATTGAAGTTAACCAGATTGACTGGAACGACATCAACAAGTACGCTGATTTAAACGAGTATTACAAAGGCCTTATCGATATCCGTCAGACAGTTGACCTGCTCAGAGATACAACAGGCGATGTCGCTAATTCTATCTCATATATCACAGACCTTGATGATGGCGTGATTGCTTACACTATCAAGGGCACAGGTAACACAAAAGCCTTTGCAGCAATATTTAATGCATCTGATAAGAAAACAACCGTTACACTTCCTGACGGACTCTGTCTTTCTTGGGTACAGATGGCTGATGAAACAAATGCAGGCATCAGAAACATAAGAGAAATCACTGACAGCAAGGTAACAGTTGAACCACATTCAAGTGCAATTTTAGTTAATAAGAGCAGCTTTGATGCTTATAAAAATATCGACACTACCGCACGAGTAATCGTAAAATACCACGATAGCGAAAGCAACTCTGTAGTTTACGAGCAGATATTAAAAGGTAATGTTGGCGACTCTTATGATGTAGAGTATCCAAACTCACTTCTGTATAGATACAACGTGACAGGTGTTCAGGGATCAAAAAACGGTAAGTTTACCGAAAAAACTCAGGAAGTCACAGTAAATTGCACTCCATACTCCGGTGATTATTCCACAGTAACTATCCACTTTGTCAACGAACACGACGAGGACATCGCTAACTCTATTGTTATGACAAACAGAGTCGGACAGAAATACACCACTCCGAAAATCGCAGGTGTATACGGTTATCGTCTTGATCTTGAAAATCTTCCTGAAAACGGTGCAGGTAAGTATACAAAAGACCCAATCACCGTTACTTATCGTTATGAATCAATTGAAGTATCAGCCGAAGAAGGTCAGGTAGACCCTGATGCACTCGACAATATCGCTTGTGTTGCCAATATTATTTATATGAACAGCAAGGGCGAGATACTTGACAAAAAGACATATGTAGGCGATAAAGACACAGATGTTGTCGTTGAGTATATTGATATTCCGGGATATGTATTTATTTCCGATACATCAGAAGGTGCGGTATTCACATCCGTAGAAACAAATATCGTAGTCAACTACGACAAACAGACAAATGTGCTCAATATTGCACTCATAGCAGGAGGAGCAGTTTTACTCTTGCTGTTAGCAGCAGGTATTGTTCTGCTCGTTAAAAAAGGTAAATCTGGCGTTGGTGCTGATGGTGACTCCGACGACCTGTTTATAGAATAATTTATGAGGTGAAAAAATGAACAAAGTCAAAAGAATTCTTGCGATTGTTCTTGCTGTTTTAATGCTCACAAGCCTTGCGACAGTTGGCACATCCGCAAAGACAACCGCTGAGTTATCTGCTAACAATAATCCTTATTCAGTAGCAGCTATGGCTCTTGACGATGATTATGCTTACACCGGCGAGCTCGGCGCTAAGTATAGTCCAACAGAAACCACCTTCACAGTTTGGGCACCTACAGCAACAGAGGTTAAACTTAACCTTTACGCTACAGGTTCTGACGATGAAGAAGGTGCTGCTAACCTTGGTGTTTATGATATGTCACAGGTTGTTGCAGAGCAGTTCACAGGTGCTTGGACAGTTTCAGTTCTCGGCGACCTTAAGAACGTTTACTACACATACTCTGTAACATCTCCAAAGAGCATCTTAGGCGGCGAACTCACAACTCGTGAGACACAGGACGTTTACTCCTACGCTGTAGGCGTTAACTCTGCACGTTCAATGGTAGTTGATCTTGATTCTACTGACCCTGAGGGTTGGGAGAACGACCAGCACATTTTCGTTGAAGAGCAGTCAGACGCTATCATCTGGGAGCTCCAGGTTAAGGACTTCTCTTACAGTGCTACATCAGGCGTATCTGAAGCTAACCGTGGTAAATACCTTGCTTTCACAGAGCTTGGCACAACATTAAACGGCGAGGGCGAAATCTCAACTTGCGTTGATTACTTAAAGCAGTTAGGTATCACACACGTTCAGATCAACCCATTCTACGATTTCGGTTCTATCGACGAGACAGGTCCTGATACACAGTACAACTGGGGTTATGACCCAATGAACTACGGTGTTCCAGAAGGTTCTTTCTCATCAAACCCATACGATGGTAACGTAAGAATCAACGAGTGTAAGCAGATGATTCAGGCTCTCCACGAGGCTGGTATCGGCGTTATCATGGACGTTGTTTACAACCACACTTATAAGCAGGATTCTTGCTTCACAGCAGTAGTTCCTGGGTACTACTACAGAATGAACGCAGACGGTTCTTATTCTAACCAGTCAGGTTGCGGTAACGACACAGCTTCTGAGCGTTATATGTATCGTAGATACATGATGGATATGCTCCAGTACTGGGTTGACGAGTACCACATCGACGGTTATCGTTTCGACCTTATGGGTATCCACGATGTTGAGACAATGAACCTCATCCGTGAAATGCTTGACGAAACTGACGATCGTATCATCATGTATGGTGAGGGTTGGTCAGGCAACACAGCATTTGACCCTGTATCTTGCACAGATACACCTGTTCTTGGTTGTACACAGAAGAACGCTGACGTAACATCAGAGCGTATCGGTTTCTTCAACGACCAGATGCGTGACGCATTAAAGGGTGGCGTATTTGACGGTCCTACAGCTCCTGGTTATCTCTCAGGCTCAATTGTATTCTCACCAGGTATCTCTTACGGTATCCGTGCTAATACATTCGGCAAGGGCTGTAACTGGCAGGCACTCACACCTGAGCAGTGCGTATCTTACGCATCATGCCACGATAACAACACACTTTATGATAAGCTCGTTGCTATCAACCACGGTGCATCTGCTGAGTACAGAGCTCGTTACACAGATTCTATCGCTCAGAACAAACTCTCATCTGCAATCACACTTTCATCACAGGGTATCAACCTCTTCTTAGCAGGCGAAGAGATGGGCCGTACAAAGGACGGCGACGAGAACTCTTACAGTTCTTCACCTGAGCTCAACCAGATCGACTGGAGTCTCTTAAAGACAAACGCTGACCTTGTTTCTTACTACAAGGGTATGCTTGAGCTTCGTACAGTGTTCTCACCATTCACTGCAGCAACAACAGACGCAGACGACGATACATACAAGTACAACTTCCATACATCAATGGCTGGCGCTTCTAAGACAATCGCTTACACAGTTGATAACACAGCTGAGGGCGAGTGGAGCAAAGTTGCAGTTATCTTTAACGGTTCAAAAGAAGCAGCTTCACAGACATTAAGCACAACAACAGATCCTGCACTTTCTGAGGATACAGAGTGGGTAATTATCGCTAACGATAAGAGCTCAGGTATCAAGAAGTTAGGCGAAGTTAAGGGCCTTAAGTTCCAGGTTCCTGCATCTTCAGCTATCATCGCTGTTGAAAAAGAGACATACGAGGCTTGTGCTATCGAGTCTAAGTTCTCAACAGTTACTATCAACCACGTTGATAACGCAACAGGCGAAGTATTTATCACAAACACAATCATCGGTCAGCCAGGCGAGAAGTACGTTGCTTCTGCTGATGATTCAGTTTCAATCAAGTACGTACTCGAGTCAGTTGACGGTGACGAAGTAGGCACATTCGCTGAAGAAGACACAGTTGTATCTTACAACTATGACAGATTTGTTCCATCAACTCTCTTACCAGAGAACGGCGACCTCGACGGTGACGGTGCTCTCTCAATTTCTGACGTAACAGCACTTCAGCTCTATCTTGCAAAGCTCACTGAGTTCACAGACGAGCAGGTTGCAAAGGCTGACTATGACTTCAACGGCACTGTTAACATCTTAGACGCTACATTAGTTCAGCTCTATCTTGCTGAGATGGATGTTGCTATCTGCACACTTACAGTTAACTATATCGACGAAGATGGCAAGGCATTTATGAGCCCACTCGTAACTGAGCACAGACTCGGCGAAGAGTACACAACAACTCCAAAGGAAAGCCCATATTACCAAATCGGCGATATGCCAGCTAACGCAAGTGGTGTTATCTCAGGCGATACAGTTGTTACATATGTTTACTACTACAAGGTAAATACAATCACTCTCCACGTTAAGCATGACGGCGACCTCACATGGGCTCCATACCTCTGGGCATGGGCTAAGACAGTAGACGGTCAGGATTCACAGAACATCTACGAAGCATGGCCAGGTCTCCAGCTCACAGATAAGGACGAAGAGGGTTGGTACACAACATCATTCGATATTCCTAACGGATACGAGTACTATGTAATCATTAACAACGGTTCAGGCTTACAGACAAACGACTACGAGAAGTTCACAGCTCCTGAGGCTTGGGTTGTTATTGATGACGCTGCTGCTACAAAACAGGGTAACTGGATTTCAATTTACGCTGATGCAGAGCTCACAGAGAAACTCGCATAATTACGATTTTTATAACGAATAGCTTTATAGCATAACCAACCCCTGTGGTTCATTTGAGCCACAGGGGTTAATTTTATATATGATGTTGTAATTATATTTGCATTGAAATAAGATGTTCTTAAAAAAATCACAGAAAAGTTTATCGTATCTTTTTGAGCATCGGAACTCTGTCAACAGCCCTGATTATACCAAAGCTGATAAAAACCTCAACAACCGCAAATGGCACTAAAATAACAGCTCTGTAAAACATCAGCTCGAAGTAGGGGATACCCATCATAAAATGAAGCACAAGCGTGTTAAGCGGTAGTCTGCACAGTACAAGAGCCAGCACAAAAGCAAGTATAATTCGCTTAAGTGACGCCTGATTGTAAAGCACCACACCTAGTATTATGCCTTCAAGAACATAGCACAGCGTGATGCCAGGCATAATCGAAAACGAAGTCGGGTTTGACAGCACTATCGAAAGTATGTCGCCAGCACCTGATACAACTGCCGCACACACTGGACCGTACAGATACGCCACAATGACAATCGGTAAAAACGAAAAACCGATTTTCACAAACGGCATAAAGCTCAGAGTAAAGTTTGTGAACATACCAAGCACAATTCTCAACGCCAGCATCATCGAGCACACACACAGCGGTGCAATTTTAGAAAGATTTTGCGACGATTTCTTAAACATTTCACTTATAGACATAAAATAACCTCCCTATCTCGTTATCACATAGGGAGGTAGTATCCATATGTAACAGCGGGATGCAAAGACCGTACCGCAGGTCACCCTTTCGTTTTTACAGCAACTCCCCGTCTGTAAAACACTTGACGCACGATCTTTTACTCTGTATTTTCCTTAGTATATATCGAATTTCTTAATGTGTCAACTCTTAGGATGAATAATCCTTGAAAGAGGTTTGTAAATGAATGTTGTGATAACAGATACCAACACGCCTTTGATAATGTTAAACGGTGCAACACAGAATACACAGAAAGTCAGTGTGTTTGTGATAAGCGGAACAATATCCTTGCCCATCTGAATGATTTGATCCAGTGGCATAAACGCCGAGTAAATCGGTATCATAACATATGCGTTTATAAAAACGCTCAGCACAGCCATTGTAATTGTCGCAACTGCCATTGCAAGTATCGCATTACCCTTTGTTTTCTTTCTTTTATAAATGATGGCCGCAGGCAGAATGTACGCACAGCCGATGACAAAATTTGCGATTTCACCGACTCCGCCTGTATCAGTACCGTTCATAATCAGGTTTATCAGAATCTTAATAGCTTCAATTATAACACCTGCTCCCGGTCCCATCGAAAACGCACCAATAAGCACAGGTACCTCCGAAAAATCCATTTCATAAAATGGTGGTGCTATAAAAGGTAGCGGTATTTCAAACAGCATCAGTACTGTAGCTAAACTGGCAAGCATTGCAGTGACAACAAGTTTTCTCGTGTTTGTCATTCTGGAATTGTTCATAGATGATCACCCTGAAATAAAAAATCCCCGATGCAAAAATACATCGGGGTAAAATTATATATTATGCGTGCTATTGCACACAAAATCTTCTTCCATCCGGACTATACCGTCGGTTTCGGAATTACACCGAATCAGCTTTCGCTCGTGGACTTTACCACCGGTGGGGAATTACACCCCGCCCCGAAGATAGTTATATTATATATATATTATGTTATTGTGTCAATATTACACACAAGGTTTGTTTAAATCAAGCTCAACAAGGTCGTGATGAGGCACACGCTTTTCCTCTGGTGGAAGTTCCATGTAGTCACCGAAAGCGATTGTAAGATACTCGTCATAGCCCTGCATAACAGGTAACTGCAACCCTTCAAATTCAAGGTAAGTTTCCTTGGCAAACGCCTTCTGCGGATACTTCTTCTTCATATAGTAAGGACCAGCGTAAAGCTCTGTGCTGTACTCGTGAGTTTCAAAATCGTATTTCTTGAGCTGTTTTTCAGCAAACTTCCATATCTTTGTTCTGGCTTTTCGTGACCTTACAATACAGAGTAAAATCTTACTTGCTAAAGCAACCACTCCGCCGTGCTTTTCAGGTACAAATTCAGATATGAACAGCGAGTAGATGAGTGTCCACATATATTGCATATACCGCTCGAATTTGCCCTCAGGACAGCCGTCGATAGGGAAGATGTCAGTAACAATTCCGTGAGGAACATCAATATCTTTCTGGTTTTCCTTAACCATAGTAGCAGAGGTATCAACCAGCGTCGCAAAGATGTTGCCTGTGAAAATCTCGCCCTCATCGGTTTTCAGCATCAGAAAACGATCCGAATCTACCTGCTCTTTCCAGAGTTTAAGCATCCTTTCCCAGTCGTTTCTCGGCATAATGATGTCAATATCATCGTCCCAAGGGATAAACCCCTTGTGTCTTAACGCACCGATTACACAACCACCGAGCAAGTACCATCTCAGCTCGTTTTTTTCACAGATGTCTTTGAAAAACAAAAGCGACTCAAGCTCTTTGAGCTGTAATTGTCTTAATGTTTCATTGTCTATTTTAATAATCTCAGCCATAATATACCTAAAAAATTAATCCTCTAAAAATAAATCGTCATTTTTTACGGTGTTTTTTCTGATAGCCTCTTTAACCATTTCTATACGCTTTTCTGATGTATCATCAAGCTTCTTTTTCCAGAAAGGCATTTTTGCTAGACCCACAAGTGTACCGATTCCGTAAGAAATGTGAAGTACAGGGAAGATGAATGGTAGAGTCAAAAACAGCGGGTTAGGTTTTTTGAGCATTAAACATCCGACTGTGTTAACGAGATTAAACATCGAGTACATCGCAAAAATAATTGCAAACAATGTCGGATTGCCCAGTAACCAAAGAAACAAGCTGAATATAACTGCCATTACAAATACAAACGGAATAAAGTGGAAGTAGTTCAGACATTTAAAGCAGACACCACTTGTCAAACCAATCCAGTAGCCGTTTCCGTATTTCTGCTTAATCATAGCACGCAGAGTGTTTCTGGTGTGCTGGAACGAGATAATCTCAGGACAACAGCAGAATTTATATCCTGCCATTCTCATTCTGTAGTGAAGCTCGTTGTCCTCAGTTCTGCCTAAATCTTCGTTGAATCCGCCGACTTTTTCGAATACCTCACGTTTATATGCCGCGTGAAAAAGGCTGTCGAGATAGATTTTCTGACCAGGAGCTCGTCTGTAGTCAGCAACCGAAGAACCAAAAAGTGACTCTTCAGCAGCAAGCAAGGTCAGCTTCCACGGTGTCATACCATCTGTTGTGTTAGGTCTGCCACCACCGACAATGTCCTCGCCCTCGGAGATTTCGAAAACATTTTTAGCAACAAAGTAGCGTGGGATTTTTGAGTGAGCGTCTACTCTGATAATGATATCGCCTGTAGCGTGCATCAACGCTTCGTTCCACGCTGTAGCCTGATTTTTATTTGTACTGTCAACAAGCTTGACCGATTCAAAGCCATAGTCAGTTTTCTGGAATTCCTTCATCATAGCTTTGGTGTTGTCGGTAGAAGCGTTATCAACGAGTATGATTTCAATTTTATCGTGAGGGTAGCTCTGCTCAGAAAAATCTCTGAACAGACCGTTTAAAACAGCTTCTTCATTGTACGCAATTGTACAAAGCGAAACCCTCATATTTTCCGTGTTACTGAAATAACTCATATGTCTTGTCCATTCCTTGAAAGTTGAGTCAACCATTTACCACTTAAGCACATAGCCTGAGAGATATATGGAATAACGTAAAGTACAGGTAATCCGGTGATACATAAAAGTATCCACCAGAAGAAAGATAATATCAGTTTTACAACATCTTTTTCGTGATGTCGCATTATTTCTTTAGAAGTAGTAAAGTAGTAAGAAGTCTTTTCACACTCATTTTCGCACAGCAGAAGTATGCTCACAAAGTAGCGGATGCTGTGTCTTAATACCAGAACAGTAGAAGTTATAGCTAGTGCGATAATTAAAATCTTGATACCATTCTCAAGTGAGTCGCCGTTGTTAATAATTTTTGCTACTGCAAAGATAGAAGCAGGTAACAGAAAATACACCACAACAGGCAGTATCATTCTTAAAACAAAGCCTAATACAAACTTAATAGCTTTAGTGTATTTGCCGAATGTTGAAAAGTAGTACATAACATCGTTTAAAGAATAGTCCCTATCATCGCTGTAAAACATTCTGAAAAAGCCTAATACAAAAGGACTTAACAGCAGAAGAACGATAGTAGCTATCGTGCCGCCTGCTACTTCAATGATAAACTCTGTTGTGCTGTCAGGCTTTAATATATCAACAAAATAGTAGGGCATATATGCCAGGGATTCGATAATCATGAACACGATGACAAGAATAGCTAACGCAAACAAGGCTTTTGCCCAGCCACCGTATTTTAGCTTATCTCTTGCCTGTGCCTTAAGTATTTTTTCTGCAGACATAGTTTTCACCTTATTCGGCTGTGTACATTCTGTACATAGCTTCTAAGCAAATCTGGGCGTGCTTAAAGAATTTCTCAACGTCAATACACTCGTTTGCGTTGTGGATGTTAGAAACCTCGTCCTTGAATACAGGACCGAAAGCAACACCCTTGCCACCGAGCATTCTTGCGTATGTACCGCCACCGGTGGAGTATAAGTCAGGCTTTTCGCCCATAATCTCCTCGTATGAGTCAGAGAGTAACTTAATAAGCTCGCTGTCTTCCTGTAAATATAAAGGCTTTGAATGTTTTAGTACCTTAACGTGAAGGTTTTCGTTAGCAGCAGCCTTTGTTACTGTATCGAGAATATTCTCGCCATTGATTGTAGCAGGGTATCTGATATCAACAGTACATGTTGCGTAACCTTCATCAATGTGTACGGTGCCAACGCTGATTGACAGCGGACCTGACTCAGCATCTCTTGTTTTAATGCCCATCTTAACGCCTGTGTTATCAAGACCGATGCAAGACTCGATAAATGAACAAACGCTACCTAAAGATGGCAGAGAAAAGTTTGAAGTAAGCAAGTCAACCAGAGCAACAGCAGCATTGTGACCTTTCTGAGGTTCACATGCATGAGCTGCCTGACCGCGGCTTAATACCATCATACCATCAATTGTATAGTAAAATTCGAAAGTACCTTTTTTTGCATCAGCAAGTCTTAACAGCTGGTGGTCCTCAGTTTCTGAACAGTCAAGCAGAGCGTAAGCAGTGTCAGGCACAGCGTTAACAGCTTTGCCTGAGTGAAGCTGAGTGAGTGTTGTGCCGTCATGAGTATCAGCGTAAAGCTCAAGCTGTAAAATACCTTTTTCACATCTGCAGATACCATATCTGTTGTCAGGAGTGAAAGACATATCAGGAACAGGCTCATGCTCAAAATATGTTTCTATATCGTGCATACCTGTTTCCTCACAGGTGCCATAAATAGCACGAATTGTGTTCTTGCCGATAACACCGCTTTCTTTAAGAGCTCTTAAGCAGTAGAGGTTGATAAGTGCAGCACCCTTGTCATCAGCAACACCTCTGCCATACATATAGCCGTCGCCGACAGAAAGCTCAAATGGTAAAGAATTCCAGTTGTTACCCTCAGGGACAACGTCAACGTGAGAAAGCACACCGCAAAGCTTACCTCCGCTACCGAGTTCAGCGTGACCAGCAAGACCATCATATGTCTTTGTAACAAGTCCGAAACTCTCAGCCTTTTTCATCATCCAGTCAAGAGCCTGAGTACAGTCGTCCTGAAAACCGGATACAGACTTAATAGCAATAAGTTCAGCCAAATCGGAAATTATGTCAGCTTTATATTCTAAAATCTTTTCACCAAAACTCATGTTGTACCTCCGCAAAATCTGATAAATTTCAAATATAAAAAGTAATTCTTGTTGTTTTAAAATTAGTACTTTAAAAATCATATTATTTTGTGTATAATATAACCAGTATAGTATAACACAAAAGTTTTAAAAATGCACTATATATTTTACATTTATATGTAATTTTCTTAAATTTTGGAGGAGTAACCGATGAATAGCCATTTTTTTGCGATAATGTCACGTATGAAATACATAAATCGCTGGGGTCTGATGAATAATACAAAGACAGAGAATATAAGCGAGCACAGTCTGAATGTTGCTATGATTGCACACGCTTTAGTTGTAATCAGCAACAAGCGTTTTAATACAAACCTTAATCCTGAGCACGCTGCGATGCTTGGTATTTACCACGATGCGTCAGAGATTATAACAGGGGATATGCCTACTCCTATAAAATATTACAATCCAAAAATCAGCGAGGTTTATAAGCAGATTGAGCGAGTAGCGGAAGAAAAGCTTGTATCATATCTGCCGGAGGATTTTCGTGATGAGTTTGCACCTTTACTTACCGTTTCTGATGAAGACAAGGAGTATGTGCCTTATCTTAAAGCAGCCGACAAGCTCTCCGCTTTAATCAAGTGTATCGAGGAAGAAAAAATCGGCAACAAAGAGTTTTCAAAAGCTCACATCGCCATTGAAACCGCACTCGAAAATATGAATCTTCCTTATATTGACGTGTTTTTAAACGAGTTTTTGCCGTCGTTTTATCTCACACTTGACGAACAGGACTGATGTTTATTATTCAATAAGTACAATATATACACCGAAATTTACGCCGTTTCACTACAACTTGTGAATAAATGTTGAATTTTGGTGTATTTTTCTATTATAGAAAATAAAATCCATTTATTGATGTATAATAATTCTGTTTTACTATGTGTTAGTGTGTGGTTTAGAGCACATACGGAAAGGTGGTTTGTATGGCAAAGTACAACGATGATTATGTTGATATCAGTTCCTCAAGCCAGGTAGACAAAGTATTCAGTAAGAAAACTAAAAATAAAAAGGGCAAGGCGAAAAGAGTTTTCGTGCTCATCCTGTCGATCATAATGCTCCTGTTTGGTACAGGAATGGTATACTACTATTCGGTGCTCGATAGCCTAAATTTTGAGGATATCGATAAAACCCAGCCTACAACGACAGACGGCTCTGACTCAAACGCCGTAAAAACAGATTCTCTCATCGGTAACGAGTACGTGCTCAATATCCTGCTTTTCGGACAGGATGCCCACGGTAACGGTAAGGATGACTTCGGTCGAAGTGATACAATGATTCTTTTATCACTTGATAACCTTCATAAGAAAATCAAGCTGACTTCATTCCAGCGTGATACTTACGTTTACATTCCGGGATACGGTGACGGTAAACTCAACTCTGCGTTCAGCTTAGGCGGTGTACCTCTTGCCATCCAGATGGTTGAAGCGAACTTCGGTATCGAAGTTGATAAATATGCTTGCGTAGACTTTGACTCTTTCAGAAAGATTATCAATGTTTTAGGTGGCGTTGATATGGAGCTTTCTATCGAAGAGATGGAGTACATTAACGCTCAGATAGACGTAAACAACCAGCTTAGCAAAACCGAGTTCTTAGAGATTGATTACTCAAAGGACCCACAGATTGCTCACCTTGATGGTTATCAGGCTCTCTGGTACGCTCGTAACCGTGGTGCCGAGTCACTCGGTGGTAACCCAGCGTACAGCTTCTCAGGTGATGACTGGGACAGAACTCAGCGTCAGCGTAAGCTTTTAGAGACAATTATGTTGAGTCTTAAGGAAGAGGCGTCTTTAACCGACATCGTTGAAATTGTTAACGAAATCGGTCCGCTTGTTACTACAAACCTCAAGAAGAGCGACATCACATTCCTTGTGTCTAACTGTATGACATATCTCGATTACGAGATGATTGAGCTCGCTATTCCGACAGAAGGTAACTGGAGCTACGGCAGAACAGACGATATGCAGTCAGTTATCGTAATCAACGATTGGGATAAGGTGAGATACGACCTTGCTTCATTTGTTTACGAAGACCTTGTAACTGGAACTAATACAACACCATAAATGAAAACCGCTGTATTTTTTACAGCGGTTTTTTCTTTTTTTATGCAAAGTTCTAAAACTTTACAGATAACTTGACAGATGTAAAATATAAAGCGTATAATGACAGCAATTTAATAAGTAAGGGTAGAGTATTGTTATGGAAAGTCAGATTAATAAACTCAAACAAGAGAAAAATGCTGTTGTTCTAGCTCACTATTACGCACCGGACGAAGCTCAGAAAATTGCAGATTATGTCGGAGATTCCTTTTATCTTGCAAAAATCGCAAAGCAAACTACAGCTGATATAATCGTATTCTGCGGTGTTTATTTTATGGGAGAAAGTGCAAAGATTTTAAATCCCGACAAAAAGGTATTAATGCCTGATTTGACTGCGGATTGTCCTATGGCTCATATGGTAAAAGACAGCAGAATAGAAGAGCTCAAAGCTTTGTATGATGATTTGTGCGTTGTGTGTTATATTAACTCAACCGCTGAACTTAAATGCAAAAGTGACGTTTGTGTTACATCATCAAATGCTGTGGATATCGTAAATTCTCTAGATAGTAATAATATATTTTTTATTCCTGATAAAAATCTGGGTAGCTTTGTATCAGAACAGCTACCACATAAAAATATTATCTTAAACGACGGATGCTGTCCGATACACGCAGCTCTGACTGCACAGCAGGTTTTAGCTCAAAAAGCTAAGCACAAAAACGCTTTAGTGCTCACTCACCCTGAATGTGAAAAGGAAGTTTTAGAGCTGTCTGATTTTATCGGAAGCACCTTGGATATATTGAAATTTGCAACAAACAGCGAGCATGATGAGTTTATCATCTGTACCGAAAAGGGGATTTTATATGAGCTTGCAACAAGAAATCCGAACAAAAAGTTCTATTTCCCTGAGCCTAACCCTTGCTGTGCGGATATGAAGCTTAATACCTTGGAGAATATTTTATCTGTGCTTGAAAAAGAAGACAAAGAAGTAAACGTTAGTGACGAAGTAAGAGAAAAAGCTCTTGTACCTCTCAATAGGATGCTCGAGCTTGGTAAGTGATATTATGAAAACTGATATTGTAATTGTCGGATGTGGTGTATCGGGGCTTTACTGTGCCCTGAATTTACCGAAAAAGAATAGAATAACAATTGTTTCAAAGAACAAGGCGACAAAAAGCGATTCGTTTTTGGCACAGGGCGGTATCTGTGTGTTGAGAGATGAGCGTGATTATGATTCGTTTTACGAGGATACAATGAAAGCGGGACATTACGAGAATGACCCTGACTCTGTGGAAATTATGATTCGTTCATCCAGAGAAATTATCGCTGATTTAGTGTCATTCGGAGTGGATTTTGAAAAGAACGGCGAGAAATTCCATTATACCCGTGAAGGTGCACATTCACGCCCTCGTATTCTTTTCCACGAGGATGAAACAGGCAAGGAGATAACCTCGCATTTGCTTGAAGAAGCTAAAAAACGTAAGAATATCACACTCATTGAGAATTTTACGATGGTCGATTTAATTTGTGAGAATAACGTATGTCGAGGAATAATCGGACATGATGAAAACGGTGAGTATAAAAGTATTATGGCTAATTTTACTGTCCTTGCAACAGGCGGTATAGGAGGGCTTTTCGAACATTCCACTAACTATCGTCACTTAACCGGCGACGCATTGGCACTGGCTCTAAAACACAATATTAAACTCAAAGATATAAACTATATCCAGATTCACCCGACAACGCTTTATTGTAAAAACAGCGGCAGAGAATTTCTGATTTCCGAGTCTGTAAGGGGCGAGGGGGCTATTCTGTTAAATTCAAAGGGAGAACGTTTTGTTGATGAGCTTCAGCCTAGAGATGTTGTAGCAAATGCTATATTTGATGAAATGAAAAAAGAGGGCACAGAACACGTCTGGCTGTCTTTGTCCCCAATCCCAAAAGAGGAGATAAAAACCCATTTTCCTAATATTTATGAGCACTGTTTAAAAGAGGGATATGACGTTACAAAAGAACCTATTCCCGTAGTGCCGTCACAGCATTATTTTATGGGTGGAATCGATGTCGATTCTCACAGCAAAACATCGATGAAACGCCTGTACGCAGTGGGTGAAACCTCCTGTAACGGCGTCCACGGAAGAAACCGTCTTGCGAGCAATTCGCTTTTAGAAAGTCTGGTCTTTGCCAGACGTGCCGCAAGAGATATTATTTCAAATTATACAGAGCTTTCTAACAATACCGAAGTTATTGTTGATAAAACAGACTACATCGGTTATCAGGAAAAATATAAAAAAGCAGTGCTTTCTGCTATAGAAGAGGAGAACAAGAAAGATGAATGATATTACAATGAAAGTAAACGCAGATAAATTGATCTTAAGTGCATTATCTGAGGATATTACAAGCGAAGATATCACCACTGCATCCGTTATGCCGACTTTTCAGCTTGGTGAAGTTGAGCTTATTTGTAAGCAGGATGGCGTTATCGCAGGACTTAATGTGTTTAAGCGTGTGTTTGAATTACTCGATGAAAAAACAGAATTTGAGTTTTTCTGCAAAGACGGTGACAAGGTAAGTTGTGGCGAAAAGCTCGCTGTAATCAAGGGTGATATCCGTGTTCTGCTCTCAGGTGAGCGTACGTCATTGAACTATTTACAGCGTATGAGTGGTATCGCTACATACACCCGCAATATTGCCGACTTATTAGAAGGTACAAATACAAAGCTCCTTGATACAAGAAAAACAACACCTAATATGCGTGTGTTCGAGAAGTATGCTGTTAAGGTTGGTGGTGGCTATAACCACAGATATAATTTAAGTGACGGTATTCTGCTAAAGGATAACCACATTGGTGCTGCGGGAAGCGTCAGCGAAGCTGTAAGAATGGCTAAGGAGTACGCTCCGTTTGTCAGAAAAATCGAGGTCGAGGTTGAAAATCTCGATATGTTAAAAGAAGCACTCTCAAGTGGTGCAGACATCATTATGCTTGATAATATGAGCGTTGAAGATATGAAAGAGGCTGTTGCTCTTTGTAAGGGCAAGGCTGAAACAGAGTGTAGCGGTAACGTAACTAAAGAGAATGTCGCAAGACTTGTAGATATCGGTGTAGATTATATCTCTAGCGGAGCACTGACTCATTCTTCACCTATCCTTGATTTATCCTTAAAGAATCTTCACGCTGTTTAAGAGGTATTTATGAAAGCGTCGCAAAGAAGACAAGAAATAATCAATCTGCTTTTATCTGCGAAAGAGCCGATATCCGGTGCTGCATTAGCAGAGCGGTTTTCTATATCCAGACAAATCATCGTCTCCGACATATCAGTGATAAAAGCATCAGGCTTTGAAATACTATCCACACATTACGGCTACGTTATGCAGAAGTCCCCGCTGTGTGAGCGTGTGTTCAAGGTTAAACACACGACAGACGAAACTGAGGACGAGCTGATGACCATTGTCAGCTTGGGTGGAACTGTAGTTGATGTGTTTGTATGGCACAAGGTGTACGGCAGAGTTCAGGCTCAGCTTAATATTTTCTCACCACTTCACGTCAAGCAGTTTATAGAGGGTGTTCGTAGCGGAAAATCATCTGAGCTTATGAATATAACCGGTGGTTATCATTACCACACTGTAAGAGCTGAAAGCGAAGATGTTCTGGAAAGCATCTTCAAAGCACTAAATAATAAAGGCTATATAGCGCCTGAAATATAAAAAACAAGGCATCGCAGTTTTTGCGATGCCTTTGCTGTATTATTTAGGTGTATTTAACTCAATTTTTCGAAACGTCTTATCTTCTTGCCGTCACGCTCAATTATTTCCCTGAACATATCGTATGGTCTGACCCACACTTCCTGTTCACCATACATAGCCTGATAGATAACCATTTTCTGTTCGGTTTCGCTGTCTTTAGCAAAACCAAGAACTTCATATTCGTTACCTTTGAAGTGTCTGTATCTGCCAAGTGTAACTTCCTGTGGAGTTAACTCTTCATTGTTGTCAGGGGTAGGCTCCTCTTTGATGACTTCAGGAACAGCGACAGCATCGTAATTGTTTTCTTCATCGAAGTTAATATTCAGACTTCCGTCATTTGAAACTAAAATCATCGAACTTTTTGCAGGGACATCAATAGCCATATAGCCGTTGCAGTGGTACTGATTGTTGCTGTTTAATACGTCTGTAAGAATACCGTTATATTCAGAGTTGAAGCCGATGTTTCTGGTTTCGCCACTCTGGTTAAGCAGTACAAATACACTCTGCTCTCCGTTTTTCATAGAGTAGCACAGATGCTCAAGCTGGATGTTTTCATTTTTGTACGCACCGTTTTTAAGTGCAGATAAAGTATGTCTGATTTTAGACAGCTTTTTGATATGCTCAAACAGCTCGTAGTTTGGATTAGGGATTTCACCCAAGTTGATGCACGGACGTAAATCATAGTCGCAGTGCGCAGTGCGTCTGCCTTCAATACCGAATTCGCTACCATAGTAAATAGACGGTGCACCAGGCATTGTGAACAACAGTGTGTGAACATTTTTAAGCAAGCTCTTGTCATTTAAGCTGCTTGCAATTCTGTTAACATCGTGGTTATCAACAAAGTTGTAAAGATAAAGATTCTTGTAAATACCGTAGTTTCCGAATTCTCTCTCCATAGAGTGAGCAAACTCAAAGTAGTTGTGGTCGTTGTGGCATGAGAAAAGTGCTTTGTATGCTTCGTAGTTAGTAACTGAGTCGAGTGTAGTATCATTTGCCCAACGTGTGTATTCACCGCTTGTAATCTCGCCGTAAAGCCAGAAATCAGGTTTTTTACTTTTGCAAGTATGACGTAATTTCTTGAAAAACTCAAGGTCAACACAGTCGGCAGCATCAAGTCTTAAACCGTCTATGCCGAATTCATCAATCCAAAATTTTACAGCATCGAGCAGGTGAGAGGTAACAGCGTCGTTTTGTAAGTTGAGCTTTACAAGGTCGTAGTGTCCTGCCCAGCCCTCATACGAGAAGTTGTCGCCCTTAGGACTTCTCTGGTCAAAGCGGATGTTGTAAAACCAGTTGCAGTAAGCTGATTTTATACCATTTTGCTGAATGTCTTTAAACGCAAAGAAATCTCTGCCAACGTGGTTGAAAACACCGTCGAGCAGGACTCTTATGCCGTTTTGGTGTAGTGTATCACAAATCCTTTTGAAAGATTCGTTGTCACCGAGTCTGCAGTCAATTTTACGATAATCGATTGTATCGTAGCCATGTTTACTGCTCTCAAAAACAGGATTGAATACAATTGCGTTGACGCCTAAAGTCTTAAAATGAGGGATAAAGTTGTAGATTTTATCAAGACGATAGGTAAGATTTCCGTCATTTTCTTTTGGTGCTCCACAAAATCCGAGTGGATAGATATTGTAAAACACAGTATCATTTAACCAATTCATTTTTATCACCTTCTAAATGCGAATTATACCATAATTACAGTTGCTTGGTCAATTACTTGCTATTGAAAATAATATTTAGTTGTGTTAATATACTAGTATTAAAATTTAAAGAGGTAAATTATGGCTTACAATAGAGAAAAAAGTAAAATTAAAGAATCAAAAAAAGCAAAGACCCTGCGTATAACACTTGCTGTTTTGTATTTTATACAGGTAGTTCTTACAACATTTCCGTTCACTTGGATTGTTGATGATAGCGGTAATGTTAAACAGCTCACTGCTTTTCAGCTGATGATCAGACCATCAGGTTACGAAACTGTTCAGGATGTAAAGCTTGCTTTCCTTTTCGGTGTATTCGTGATTTTTCCTGTAGTATGTTTCTTTTTCTGCGTACTTAGTAAAGGTTATATAAAGAATTTTGTTAGCTTTGCTTGTTGCATAGTGTGTGCATCTCTTATAACTTTCGGTATTGGTGCAACAATTGCTATGGGGGCTGTAGTATCACTTTTACTTTACATTCTTATATTATTCTTCACTACCCAGAATTTACTCTTAACTGTTGCTGACAATAAAGCCGAGTAGTACAAAACGCCGTTTATCGGCGTTTATTTTTTTTGCATATAGCTTTGCTTGTTTTCATAATATGTATCGGTGGTATTATGAAAAATATTTATAAAAGCATCGTATGTGTAATATTAGTTGTTTTGACATTAGTGCTCAGCGGGTGTACAAAAGCTGTCACTAATCCTGCTGATGAATTGACTGGTAGCAAATGGCACTCAAAGCTTGAAAACAAAAACGAAATTACGCTTGAATTTATAGATGACAAAGCTCGTCTTGCACTTTCGCTTTCTGATAAGAAAAGTACCACAATATGTGGTTTGTGCGAGCTGTCCGATACTGCGTTTGTTATCCACGATGAGGATACAAAAATTCCCTTTGCCTTTTCTTATATTGTCCATTTTGACAGAGTTGAAATCATTTATGATGAAAATACTGTATCTTTATACAAATCGTAATTTTGGCACAATATTTTGTGTTTGTTTTGTTGACAAAAAGTATATATTGTAGTAGTATGTGTATGAACACTTATGCAACTGACGGATGTAAGCGAAATAACGCAAGGAAGCATGGGTGCATTTCAGCCGACCGTCTGGGCAGTTCGCTTTTTAAGTGAATTGCCCTTTTCTTATATACCAGAATAAAAGATAGGAGGAATTACTATGGAACATAAGAATTGGGAAGGTTTTAAAAGCGGTCTTTGGTGTGATGAAATCAACGTTCGTGATTTTATTCAGACCAACTACAGCGAGTATGAAGGTGACCACAGCTTTTTGAGTGGTCCTACACAGCGTACAACTGAGCTTATGAAAAAGGTGCAGTCTTTGTTTGCACTTGAGCGTCAGTATGGTGGTGTGCTTGATATCGACACAGCTACAGCATCTTCTTTAACAAGCTACACACCTGGTTATATTGACAAGGACAATGAGATTATCGTTGGTTTACAGACTAACCGCCCATTAAAGCGTGGTGTAAATCCATTTAACGGTATCCGTATGGCTCGACAGGCTTGTAAGGCTTATGGTTATGAGCTTGGTAAAAAGATTGAAGATGAGTTTAAATACAGAACTACACACAACGATGGTGTGTTCCGTGCGTATACTGATGAAATGCGTGCAGCCAGAAAGTGCCACGTTATCACAGGTCTTCCTGATGCATACGGCAGAGGCAGAATTATCGGTGACTACAGAAGAGTAGCACTTTATGGTATAGACAAGCTTATCGAAGAAAAGAAAAAGGACAAGGCTCATCTCTCTACAGGTACATTGAACACTGAACAGATTCGTCTTTACGAAGAGCTTTTCCAGCAGATTACATTCCTTGGATTTATGAAAGAGATGGCGCTTTCATACGGCGTTGATATCTCACAGCCTGCAAGCAACGCTAAAGAGGCTATCCAGTGGACATATTTCGGTTATCTTGCAGCTATCAAAGAGCAAAACGGTGCAGCTATGTCATTAGGCAGAGTGAGCACATTCTTCGATATCTATATCGAGCGTGATATTAAAAACGGCACACTCACTGAAGAGGGTGCACAGGAGCTTATCGACGATTTTGTTATCAAGCTTCGAATGGCAAGAATGCTCCGTACACCTGAGTACAACGAACTTTTCGGTGGCGATCCTATGTGGATTACAGAAGCACTGGGTGGTATGGGTGAAGACGGCAGAACATTAGTTTCAAAGTCAACATTCCGTATGCTTAACACTCTTTACACATTAGGTTCTTCACCTGAGCCAAACCTCACAATTTTATGGAGTAACAATTTACCTGTTAACTTCAAGAAGTTCTGTGCAAAGGTTTCTGCTGATACAGACTCAATCCAGTACGAAAACGACGATGTTATGCGTCCAATCTACGGTGACGATTACGCTATTGCATGCTGTGTATCAGCTATGAAAGTCGGCAAGCAGATGCAGTTCTTCGGAGCTCGTTGCAACCTTGCAAAGCTTTTACTTATCGCTATCAACGGTGGTTATGATACTACAAGCGGTATGCACATCGGACCTCAGATGGAAGTGTTAAAGGGTGACAAGCTCGACTATGATGAGGTTATGAAGAGATTTGACATCTACATCGAGTGGCTTGCTAATCTCTACGTTAATACAATGAACGTTATCCACTATATGCACGATAAGTACGCTTACGAGAAGACACAGATGGCTCTTCACGATACAAGCGTTGAGCGTTTTATGGCTTTCGGTATCGCAGGACTTTCTGTAGTAACTGACTCTCTGAGTGCTATCAAATACGCTGAAGTTCATCCTGTATTTGATGAAAACGGCTATATTGTTGAATTTAACAGAGTAGGCGATTTCCCTAAGTATGGTAACGATGACGATAGAGTAGACCTTATCGCTAAAGATATGGCTCACAAGTTTATAGAAGAGCTCAGAAAGACAAAGACATACCGTAAAGCTATCCACACTCTGTCTGTACTTACTATCACATCAAACGTAATGTATGGTAAGCACACAGGTGCTACTCCTGACGGCAGAGAAGCAGGCTCACCATTTGCTCCTGGTGCTAACCCAATGCACAATCGTGAAGAAAACGGTGCTCTTGCATCACTTAACTCTGTAGCAAAAATCAGCTACGATGACTGCCGTGACGGTATTTCAAATACATTCTCTATCACACCTGAAGCATTAGGCAGAGATGAAGACGAGCGTGTCGATAACCTTGTATCAGTTCTCGACGGCTACTTCGCTAAGAATGCTCACCACATCAACGTAAACGTATTGAATCGTGATACTTTGATTGAAGCATACAATGACCCTGAGGCTTATCCAAACCTCACAATCCGTGTATCAGGTTACGCTGTTAACTTCCATAAGCTCTCTAAAGAACAGCAGCGTGAGGTTATCAGCCGTACATTCCACGAGGCGTTATGAGTGAAGTAAAGGGCAGAGTTCATTCTATCCAGAGTATGGGAACGGTTGACGGTCCGGGAGTACGCTTTGTAGTATTTATGCAGGGATGTAATCTTAGATGCAAATGTTGTCACAATCCTGATACTTGGAATTGTAGCGGTGGTACCGAATACTCAGCCTCAGAGATAGTAGAAAAGGCAGTTAGATTTAAAGAATATTTCGGAGAAAAAGGCGGTATCACCTTATCAGGTGGTGAGCCGATTTTGCAAGCTGAATTTGCTAAAGAAGTGTTCACTTTGTGTCACGAAAAAGGCATAAACACCTGCCTTGATACATCAGGGAGTATTTTGAATGACAGCATCAAAGACTTGCTTTCAGTTACTGACAGAGTTTTACTTGATATAAAGTACACCGACGATGAGTCATATCTCGAAAACGTGGGGTGTCGTTTAGCACCTGTGCTCGAGTTTCTTTCTTACCTCAACAAACAGGGGATAGCTACAACTTTGCGACAGGTTATTATACCTACGGTCAATGACACAGTAGATAATATTATGAATCTCAAAGCTATAGCAGATGCTAACGATTGTGTTGACAAAATTGAGCTTTTACCGTTCAAGAAAATCTGCCAGATTAAGTACGATGAGCTTAAAATCGACTTCCCGTTTTCGCATATTGAACAGGCTAAATCTGAGGATGTAGCTAAACTCAAACAGCTTATACCACAATACTGCTGAAATGCAGACAAAACTAATATCAGACAGCGGACTTTTTTATAAAAGTTCGCTGTTTTTTTATGCTCATTTTATTGCTATTATGACGCTATTATGTTATAATAAATACTAATTATGGGAAAGTACGATTTTTTGTAGGAGGAGTGAGGCTTAGTGGTAGTTTTGGGTATTGACCCCGGATACGCAATTGTCGGCTGGGGAGTTATCGAGTATAACGGCAACGCTTATCGTCCCTTGGCTTTCGGTTCTATCACAACAGAAGCTCACACCGATTTTAATTTCAGGCTTGAACTCATCTACAACGATATGATGACAATCCTTAAAAAGTACAAGCCTGACGCACTTTCTATTGAAAAATTGTTTTTCACAACCAACGTCACCACTGCGATTTTAGTAGCACAGGCAAGAGGAGTGATTCTTCTCGCCGCCCAGCAATGTGGCGTAAAAGTTTTCGAATACACACCGCTTCAGGTTAAAGTAGCGGTCACAGGCTACGGCAAGGCTAGAAAGCCACAGGTTATGGAAATGACAAGAAGACTTTTGCACTTAAAGGAAGTCCCAAAACCTGACGATACTGCCGATGCTTTAGCTATTGCGATAACGCACACTCACGCCTGTGGCTCAAAACTTCGTAGAGATTTATATAGCGGAGGAGTTAAATTATGATTTATTCCGTAAAAGGTACTCTTATTCACATAGAGTCAGGTTTTGTAGTAGTCGAGTGTAACGGCATCGGCTTTCGAGTTAACACAACACTGACTACCCAGCGAAACGTAAAACTCAACTCAGTTGTTACCTTATACACCCATATGAGTGTAAGAGAAGATGCGATGGAGCTTTACGGTTTTTATTCAAAAGCTGAGCTTTCAACATTCAAAATGCTTATATCAATCTCAGGTGTAGGACCAAAGGTTGCACTAGCTATCTTGTCCGAGCTATCAAGTGAGCAGATTGCACTCTCTGTTTCAGCTTCTGATTATAAGACCTTGACCAGAGCATCTGGTGTCGGTCCAAAACTTGCCCAGCGTATTGTGCTTGAGCTCAAGGATAAAATCAAAGGCATTTCAGTTGACACTGATGACGGAGTTGTCACAAAAGGCTCGGTTATTGCTGATACAGGTAACATCCCTAAAGCAGTACAGGCTCTCGCCGTTCTCGGCTACAGTGCTGCTGATGTAACCCCTGTACTTTCTAAGCTCGACCCGAGTATGACGGTTGAACAGCTCATCGCAGCAACTCTGCGACAGATGGGATAATTCTATTGTAGAAATATACTTTCTTATGAAAGGATAATATAATGAACGAATATACTGATTTTGAAATGGATTTCGAGGACCGTTTGATGGATACCTCGGAAATACCGCAGGATTTAGTCGAGGGTGATAATCCGCTTCGACCTAAATCGCTTGATGAATATGTCGGTCAGGCTAAAGTAAAAGAGAACCTAAGTATCTTTATCGAAGCCGCCAAAAAGCGAAAAGAAGCACTTGACCACGTACTGCTTTACGGTCCACCGGGCTTAGGTAAAACAACGCTTGCTGGTATTATCGCTAACGAAATGGGCGTTAACATCCGCATCACCTCAGGACCGGCAATTGAAAAACCTGGTGATTTAGCAGCACTGCTTACTAACCTGAATCCCGGCGATGTTCTTTTTATCGACGAGATACACCGTTTATCACGAGCTGTCGAAGAAATCCTCTATCCGTCTATGGAAGACTTTGCTATTGATATCATCACAGGCAAAGGGCAAATGGCGGCATCATACCACTTGCCACTGCCAAAATTCACCTTGGTCGGTGCGACAACCAGAGCAGGACAGCTTACAGCACCGCTTAGAGATCGTTTCGGCGTAGTTTTACGTCTGGAGATGTACACTCCACGAGAGCTTGCAGATATCATCAAACGCAGTGCAGGAATCTTAGGTATAGCAATCGACGATGACGGAGCATTGGAGCTTGCGTCACGTAGCCGCGGTACACCACGTATTGCTAACCGCTTATTAAAGCGTGTGCGTGATTTCTCTGAGGTCATCTCAGACGGAGTCATCACCTGCGACGTAGCAAGATTAGCTTTAGACAGACTGGAAATCGACGAGCTCGGTTTAGACCAGAATGACCGCAGGATGCTTGATACAATGATAAAATATTATCGTGGCGGACCTGTCGGACTTGAAACGCTGGCGGCAGCTATCGGTGAAGAAGCGGTAACTATCGAGGATGTCTACGAGCCATACCTGATGCAGATTGGTTTTCTGAGCCGCACTCCTCGTGGCAGATGCGTAACCGCTCAGGCTTATCAGCATCTTGGATACGATGTCCCTGCTAACACAGTACAGGCACAGGGAAGCCTGTTTGATTAAAAAACAATCCGCTTGTCGGATAATATATACTCAGCATAGCTGAAATTTTAAAAATTTGATTTTAGGAGAATAAAAATGGGAAGATTATTTGGAACAGACGGTGCCAGAGGCGTCGCTAATACAGAACTTACAATTGAACTCGCTATGAATATCGGCAGAGCTGCAGCAATGGTGCTTACAAGCAAAGATGTTGAGCATCCTACAATCCTTATCGGTAAGGACACCCGTCTTTCAGGCGATATGCTCGAGGGTGCACTCATCGCAGGTCTTTGCTCAGTAGGTGCAAACGTTAAGCTTTTAGGCGTTGTTCCGACTCCTGCTGTTGCTTACCTTGTTAAGAAGTACGGTGCTGATGCAGGTATTATGATTTCAGCATCACACAACCCTTACGAATTCAATGGTATCAAGATTTTCAGTTCTCAGGGCTACAAGCTTCCTGACGAGCTTGAAGAGAAGATCGAGGCTATCATTTTAGATCACGCAGAGCCATACGCTATCCCTGCACATGAGGGCCTTGGCACAGTAGAAACTATAGAAACTGCTGCTGATGAGTACATCGATTATGTTGCATCAACTGTTCCATATGAATTAAGCGGTATGGAAATCGCACTTGACTGCTCAAATGGTTCATCATCACGTACTGCTGAGAAGCTTTTCACAAAATTAGGTGCAAAGGTTCATATGCTCTTTGATACCCCGGACGGTGTTAACATCAACACAAACTGCGGTTCAACACATATGGAAACACTTATGGCTTACGTTAAGGAGCACAAACTACAGGCTGGTCTTGCATTTGACGGCGATGCTGACAGATGTTTGGCTGTTGACGAAAACGGTGAGCTTGTTGACGGTGACTTTATTATTGCTATCTTAGCTGAAGACTTAAAGCGTCTTGGTAAGCTTAAGAACAATGCAGTTGTTGGTACAGTTATGACAAATATGGGCTTCAACAAATTCTGCGAAGCAAATGATATGAAATTTGTAGCTACAGCAGTTGGCGACAGATATGTTTTAGAAGAGATGATTCGTTCAGATTACAACATCGGTGGCGAGCAGAGCGGCCACGTAATCTTCCTTGACCACGCAACAACAGGCGACGGTCAGTTAACAGGGGCTCACCTTATGAGCTTACTCAACCGCAGAAATGAAAAGCTCTCTGATGTTGCTACTTTAATGCAGCGTTACCCACAGGTTCTCATTAACGTCAAGATTTCAAACGAGGGTAAAGCTAAGTTTAAGACAGACGAAGTAGTAAAAGAAGCAAACGAGCGTATTGCTAATACTCTCTCAAACCGTGGTCGTATCTTAGTTCGTGCATCAGGCACAGAGCCACTTGTTCGTGTTATGCTCGAGGGCGAGAATTATGACGAAATCGATGCTCTTGCACACGAGATGGCTGACATCGTTAAGGAGAGACTGGGTTAATGCGAGTATCCTCAAACTGGCTCGACTATGAGCTTATAGATACATCCTCGGGTGAGCGACTCGAGCGATGGGGAGATATCATCCTCATCCGTCCTGACCCACAGATAATATGGAACACCGAGCGTAAAAACCCATTGTGGAGAAAAGCTCACGCTAAGTATCACCGCTCTAATTCGGGCGGTGGTCAGTGGCAGGTGTTTAAGAAGATTCCTGATTCATGGTCATTGAAATACCGTGATTTAGTGTTCAACGTTAAGCCTATGGGTTTTAAACACACAGGTATTTTCCCTGAGCAGGCTGTCAACTGGGATTTAGCATCCGATATAATCAAAGACAGCGACAGACAGCTTAATGTCCTCAACCTCTTTGGTTACACAGGCTGTGCTACTTTGGCTTGCCTTAACGCAGGAGCAAAAGTCTGCCACGTTGACGCTTCAAAAGGTATGGTGCAGTGGGCTAAAGAAAACGCCCAGTCATCAGGACTATCAGACAAACCTGTCAGATGGCTTGTTGATGACTGTATGAAATTTGTCGCTAGAGAGCAGCGTCGAGGTAATAAATACGACGGCATTATCATGGACCCACCATCATACGGCAGAGGTCCTGGTGGAGAAGTCTGGAAACTTGAAGAACAGTTATATTCGTTTTTAGAATTATGCTCCACAATACTTTCCGATGATGCACGCTTCTTTATTCTTAACTCATATACAACAGGACTGCCACCGTCAGTTATGGAGTATATGCTTTCAACAATTTTAGTTAAAAAATTCGGCGGTTCGGTTTCATCTTCAGAAATCGGTCTTCCTGTCACAGATACTAACCTCATTCTCCCTTGTGGTAATACCGCAATATGGAGAAAATGATTTGGAGATAATTTAAACTATGGACTTTATCACAGCACAAAACCTGGTCTTTCGTTACATTGATGAGGATGAACAAGTAAATACTGCGGATGTAAAAAACGTGCTTGATGATGTTTCTTTCACCGTGAAAAAAGGCGAGTTTGTTGCACTTCTTGGTCACAACGGTTCAGGTAAGTCGACTATATCAAAGCACTTGAACGCTATGCTTTTGCCACATTCTGGCAAGGTTTACGTCAATTCTATTGACACAGCAGACGAGGACGAAGATTTTACCGTAAGACGTATGGTAGGACTAGTTCTGCAGAATCCTGATAACCAGCTTGTCGCTTCTGTTGTAGAAGAAGACGTTGCGTTTGGTCCTGAAAACTTAGGCGTAGAGCCACAGGAAATCAGAGTCCGTGTTGATAATGCCTTAAAAGCTGTTGATATGTACGAATACCGCAACCAGCCTCCGCACAAGCTCTCAGGTGGACAGAAACAGCGTGTAGCAATCGCCGGCATTATAGCAATGGAGCCATCCTGTGTCGTGCTTGATGAACCAACAGCAATGCTCGACCCAAAGGGTAGAGAAGAGGTTATGAGCACTATCAAAAAGCTCAACAAAGAGCAGGGTATAACAGTTGTTTTGATTACCCATTATATGGACGAAGCTGTTGATGCTGATAGAGTTATTGTTATGGATGACGGCAAAGTTTTAACCGAAGGTACACCGCAACAGGTGTTCTCTCAGGTCGAGCTGTTAAAGCGACACAGACTTGATGTGCCTCAGGTAACTGAGCTGTGCTATAAATTAAAAGCCAGAGGTGTCGATATCGACACCTTGTGTCTGCACTCAAACGAGTGTATAGAAATGCTTTGGGAGGTGCTTAAATGAGTACCATCAAGGTAGAAAATTTATGCTGTACCTATGGTGAGAAAACACCGTTTGAACAGCACGCAGTCAAAAACGTTTCATTTGAGATTAACCGTGGAGATTTTGTCGGACTTATCGGCCACACAGGTTCAGGTAAGTCAACACTTGTCCAGATGTTAAACGGTCTTATTAAACCAACATCTGGCAAAGTTTACGTCGATGACGTAGATTTATGGGCAAAACCTAAGGAAATCCGTAAGTTCAGATTCAAAGTTGGTCTTGTGTTCCAGTATCCTGAGTACCAGCTTTTCGAAGAAACTGTATATAAAGATATCGCTTTCGGTCCCTCAAATATGGGACTGAGCGAAAGCGAAATAAAAGAGCGTGTGATTAAAGCAGCAAAATTTGTCGGACTAAAACCAGAGCTTCTTAATAAATCACCTTTTGATTTATCAGGCGGCGAAAAACGTCGTGCCGCTATCGCAGGCGTTATCGCTATGGAACCTGAAGTTCTCATATTGGACGAGCCGACAGCAGGACTTGACCCGGTTGGACGAAACGTACTGCTGTCCCAGATTTCACAGTACCAGAAAGCTAAAAATAACACAGTAATTCTTGTATCTCATTCTATGGAGGACGTAGCACGAGTTACCAATAAGGTTATGGTTATGAATAAAGGCGAGCTTGCTATGTACGGCAACACACAGGATGTTTTCGCTAAATCTACTGAGCTTTCAAAAATGGGACTGAGAGTTCCTCAGATTACTAAGGTTATCGATGCTTTAAGAGCAAAGGGTATAGCTTTACCTGAAGGTATATTAACAGTAGACAGAGCCGTGTGTGAGATTACCGAGCTCCTTAAAAAGGAGGGTAAGATGTAATGAGAGAAATCGCATTTGGTCAGTTTTACCCAGGGTCTAGTTTACTCCATAAATTAGACCCAAGAGCAAAGATTATTATGCTCATCGCTTTTATCGTACTAGTGTTCTGCACTGCAAATTACGTATCATTGGCAGTTGTAGCGGCATCTGTACTGGGCATAGTCCTATTGTCAGAAGTTCCGCTGAGAATGTATTTTAAAAGCCTTAAAATGATTATCGTGATAGTTCTTATCACGTCAGCACTCAACCTGTTTTATGGTACAGGCGAACCTATATGGCAGTGGGGAGTACTTAAAATTACTTTATCCGGAATAAACAACGCAGTATTTGTATCAGCACGTATTATTTGTTTGATTTTAATCAGTTCAGTACTGACATTTACAACCTCGCCTAACGATTTGACCGACGCAATTGAACGATTGTTAAAACCGCTCACTGTGTTCCATGTCAAGGTACACGAAATCGCTATGATGATGACAATCGCTCTGCGATTTGTACCGTTATTACTTGAAGAAACTGACAAGATTATGGCTGCCCAAAAAGCCAGAGGCGCCGATATGGAGTCAGGAAGTCTTGTCCAGCGTATTAAAGCCTTAATCCCTGTGCTTATTCCACTTTTTGTATCAGCGTTCAGACGTGCATACGAGCTGGCTGTTGCTATGGAATGTCGTTGTTATCAGGGAGGACAGGGCAGGACACGTATGAAGATTTTAAAACTGCGCAAAAGAGATTATCTTAGCTGTGCAGTTGTTATAATCCTGATTGTTGGAGTAGTATTATGCAATGTATTTCTTCCTCAGACAGTGAGATGAGAAATTTAAAAATTACAATTTCATATGACGGAAAAGATCTCCACGGCTGGCAGATACAGCAAAACGCAATCACTGTGCAGGAGCATTTCCAGAACGCTGTAAAAAGTGTTATAGGCTATGCTCCTGACATAAAAGGTTGCAGTCGTACCGACACAGGAGTCCACGCTAAAATGTACGTTATATCTATGAAAACTGACCACAAAATAGCGTGTGACAGACTTAAATCAGCACTCAACCGTTATCTTCCGCTTTCTATTGTTGTAACAGATGTGTGTGAAGTTGATGATGATTTCCATGCTCGTTACAGCTGTAAAGGTAAACGCTATATTTACAAAATTCTCAATCGTGAAGTGCGTGACCCATTTACAGAGGGTTATGCTTTGCATTATCGATACAAAATTGACGCCGATATGCTAAACAAAGCCGCACAGGCATATGTCGGCACTCACGATTTCACATCTTTTTGTACTCTGGATAAAAGAGAAAAGGGAGATTTTACACGAACTGTCAAAAGCTTTTCTGTATACAGAGAAGGCGAGTTTGTGTATATGAGCGTAGAAGCTGACGGATTCTTATATAATATGGTCAGGATAATGGTCGGCACCCTGCTTAAAATCCAACAGGGTAAATTGAGCGAAAATTCAATTCCGTATATAATTGAAGCCGAAAATCGCAAAGAAGCAGGACCTACAGCACCTGCTTGCGGTCTTTATCTTGACGAAGTTTTTTATTGACAGGTGTTTTATTATGAAACAAAAAGGAAGACGCTTTTATGTAGAAGAACCTACTAAAAAAGCTAATAAAAAAAGAGAAAAAATTCAGGAACCTGAAATTACTATAAATGAGCAGAATTTTGATCAGAGCGGTGTTGAAGAAATATCTTCAAACAGTATCCCTCAAACGAAATCTTCTGCTAAAGCTGATTTTAAACGTGAACAGCGTATGAAACAGCAGGTTTCAAAAAAGCTTGAGAAAAATCGTAAAAAAGCTTTAAAAGAAAGACAAAAGCAGGGTGTTGAGCCTGAAGTTACAGTCAAAGAGCCTAAGCCTCAGCAACCACAGAGCAATGTGATTGAGTTCAAAACTGAAAAGCATGAGAGCAAACAATCACGTTTTTCTGATTTTATGTCTAAACTCCAGTACAACAAAAAGAGTATAGTGCTGTGTGCAATCATTATATTGGTGCTTTTACTTTCAGTGCTTATTTTCTCGAACCGTGACCGATTGTCTTTCTCAAGCGTTAAGAACTGGGTTGAATATGGCGTGCTTAACAAAAACAGTGAGGAAGCCTTTCCTGTTTCAACTGACGGTGATGTTATCAACAACGGCAACTTCAGCCGAATAGACAGAAATCTCGTCTACGCTTCTGATACAAAGTTTTCTGTAGTTAATAACTACGGCAGAAGTATATACACTAACCCACAGGCTTACTCGAGCCCTGTTTTAGCACAGGCTGCCGACAGCGATTTATCACTGGTTTATAATTTAGGGGGCACTGGTTTTTCTATTTACAACCTTGATTCTACAATTTTTTCAGGAGAAGCACAGGATAATATCGTAGTAGCTGATATAGCAAAAGACGGAACCTACGCTCTTGTAACTACAAAAGACGGCTATCTTTCAAAGCTCTACATTTATTCTGAAGAGAACAAACAGATATACGCTTACTCATTCGCTGATTATTATATTACTTCAGTTTCACTTGATAATAAGGGTGAAACAGCTGTTTTATCAGGTGTTTCAGCACACGACGGAAAACAGATCAGTGCTGTTTATGTTCTTGATTTTACAAAGGAAGAACCTGTAGTGTTCAAAGAATTTGAGAACAATATTCTGTACTATGTCGGACATTTGTCTGACAACAGCGTGTGTATCATCGGCGAAAGTGCCACATACACATTGAATCTTTTTACAAAGAACTTCAAAGAAACTTTATACGAGGGCAAAACCTTAACAGCGTTTGATATAAATACAGACACAAATACTTACGCATTGTCGCTTTCAAGAAGCGGTGATGGCAGAAAATGCGATGTATTGATATTCACAACATCAGGCACACTCAGAAATACAATCTCGACAGAACTCAAGATTACTTCACTGTCTACCTATAAAAACCGTGTAGCGGCACTCAGCGAAGGTACTGTTTATCTGTATTCAAAAAACGGTGCTAGTCTTTCAGAAACCGATGCAGGCCTTGACCCTGGTGCTGTGGTACTGTACTCAACAAATGATGCGTATATCCTTGGTGTCAGCGAAATCAGGAGGCTCGACCTTTAATGTTTTACGATATACTAGTTATCGCAATATTAATAATTTCGGTTATTATCGGATACAACCGAGGTGCCGCAAAAACAGTAGTATCTCTTTTAGGGTTTATACTGTCATTTGTAGTCGCAGTTTTCTTAGGTGACTTTTTATCAGAGTTCATTTACGATTCGTATATCAGAGATGCGATTATAAACTCTGTGTCAATATCTGTGAAAAACAGTGGGGCAGAAGGTCTTGTTACAACATCGTTGCCTCCGTTTGTTAGCTTTTCTATGATGCTCACAGGTTTTGATTATGAACAAGCGTTACAAGCAACAGTGAATAATCTTCCTGATGCTATTGCCGCTGGCTTTGAAGTAGCGATTAAACCTATTGTTGTGTCAGTGCTTACCTTTGTACTCACAGCGATTGTGTTCATTATCCTTTACTTTGTGTTCAGGATGTTTTTTGGTGCAATATTTAAATTTATGTTCAGTCTTCCGATTCTTCGTGGCTTGAACAAGACTCTGGGTGCAGTTTTTTCGCTTTTAAGCGGTCTGATTTTAATCAGCTTTTTAGCGTTTCTGCTAAACGTTATTATGCCGTATATCGAGAGTATTCCGTACTGGCTTTCAGAGTCAACAATTTACAATTCATACATATTTTATCACTTTTATAGTGGTAATATATTTTATGCTATCATTTCTGCTTTTTAAGGATATGAAATACTATGTCTAATGAAAATAAGAAACCTGAAACCTCGTTTCAGAATTCAGGCACAACCGATTTGAGTAATCGTGCTTTTACAATTCCTAACATAATCTGTCTTGTCAGAATTCTGCTTATCACACCATTTGTTAATTTCTTTTTAGATGAGCAGTATATATGGGCGGCTGTTGTGATTATAGCATCAGGACTTTCGGATTGCTTCGACGGTATGATTGCCAGAAAATTCAATCAGGAGTCAGAACTTGGAAAAATCCTCGATCCGCTCGCTGATAAGTTAACCTTGCTTGCTGTGGGTATATGTCTGTGCGTAATAGAGCCGTTCTTTTTACCAGTGGTAATCATTTTAGTTTTAAAAGATATCCTTATGCTTATAGGCAGCTCAAAAGTTGTCAAAATGGGTATCATCGTTCCAAAGTCAAAGTGGTACGGAAAAGTCGGCACTGTTATGTTCTATGTAACCGTAACATTCATAGTATTTGTAGAGATGATGCAGTCTATGGATGATCCGCTCATCTATATTGAATACGAAACAGGCAAGTGGATTTCGATGGTTATGTTGTGCTTAACAGCGGTTATGATGATTTTCGCATTTATTATGTATACAAAAACGTATCGTGAGATTATGCGTAAGGCAGAAGCTTCTGAAGAAGAAAGCGCCTCAATTACCGAATAAGATAAATATCGTATAAGCGATTTATATAAAGGAGAATAATATGATTTGTAGTAGATGTGGTAAGCGACCGGCGGTCGTATTTGTTTCCACAAATAACGCAGACACTCAGCCAAAAGGCTACTGTCTTGTCTGTGCTAAAGAACTTGGCATAAAGCCTGTTGAAGACCTTATGAAAAAAATGGGAATTTCTCCCGATGATTTAGAGGCTGTTCAGGATCAGATGGATTCAATTATGGAGAATATGTCTGACGCTGGCGATTTAAATGAGCTTGCACAATCACTCGGTATGGGTGATATGTCCCAGATGGGCGAGATGCTCTCAGTTGACGAGAATGATGGCGACGATTCTTTTACACCTGGTGGTGCCCCTAGTTTCCCGAATTTCTTCAATATGTTCGGTGGTGCAAAGCCTGCTGACGGCTCTGCTAAAACCGACAAGAAGAATAAAAAGGATAAGACTCCTAAAAACCGTAAGCACATTTCTCTTTATTGTTATGACCTTACTAAAAAGGCTAGAGAGGGTAAGACCGACAGAGTTATCGGCAGAGATAAGGAGATCGAGCGTGTTATCCAGATTTTATCCCGTCGTACAAAGAACAACCCTTGTTTAATCGGTGAACCTGGTGTTGGTAAAACAGCGATTGCAGAAGGCTTAGCGTTAAGAATCGCTCAGGGTAATGTTCCACAGCGTTTGAAGAATAAGGAAATCCAGCTTCTGGATCTTACTGCTCTTATCGCAGGAACACAATTCCGTGGTCAGTTTGAGAGCCGTATCAAAGGCTTGACTCAGGAAGTAAAGGAAGCCGGAAACATCATCCTCTTTATTGACGAAGTGCACAATCTTGTCGGCACGGGTGATGCTGACGGCACAATGAACGCCGCTAACATCTTAAAGCCTGCTTTGTCACGTGGTGAGATTCAGGTTATCGGTGCTACTACATTCAACGAGTACCGTAAATATATCGAAAAAGACAGTGCGTTAGAGCGACGTTTCCAGCCTGTTAAGGTTGGTGAGCCTAGTATTGCTGAGTCTATCGATATTCTTTCAGGTGTGCGTGATTACTACGAAACACACCA
>JAFUKO010000121.1 GCA_017473555.1 Ruminococcus sp.
ATACGCAGAAGAACCAAAAGTGCAACCGCATAAATCAAATTCGTTGTTATTATATATAAATATCGAAATGATGTAGAAAATGTTAGTGCTTCTACAAAAGACATACTACTAAAATAAACCATAATACCTAGATTTAGATACGCAACCAAAATGTTTATTCCCAAAGCAATAATAGGCATGAGTATTCTAAGATACAAGTCACCCTTTAAAAATAATAGTGAATATAGCAACATTATCGCTATGGTTATTAAAGAATCAAGATGGTTGAATGTTAATCCCCGAAAAGTAAAATAATTTGCCATAGTAAAAAGAGTGAAGACAACAACAGAAAAAGCTAAAGCGTTTTTCATTCGATTTTCATCTTTTTCAAAGAACAAATATAGAAAACCTATAATTAAAAGTTGTTGAACAAGATTTATAACTACTTCAATACATATACCTATATTCATCTCCTATTCACCATCCATTCAAAAAAATCTTGTTTTATTGATTTACTGTACTTTTTGCTCAATGGTATATCTTCGCCAGTGGAGAGAATTATTGTTGATTTCATAATTCTTTCAATATATCTCACATTAACCAAATAACCTATCTGTGGACGTAAAAATCCATAAGAGGATAAATCCGAATATTTAGCTTCAATGGTAGTTCTCTCTTTATATACTCCTGCCTCGGTATGAAACAAAACATAGTTATTCTTTTTCTCCAGGTAGATAATATCGTTAATATACAAATTATCAATACCTCTGCCTGTTTTTATGGAATAAACATCTGCTACGGATATTTTCTCTTGTATTTTAAGTATACACGCCGCTAAATCTTCAAGATGCGATTTTCTGACAAACGAATACGGTTGTGCCTTTAGCGCATCAAACACCAAATCATCCCTGTTAGATACAAATATAATATAAGGCTTGTCAGCTTTACCCTTTAGTTCGTTTATTTTTGATGCTGTTTCAATCCCTGACATATCAGGCATATCAATATCAAGTAGTATCACATCGCTGTGTTTGTACTTCTCATCAGTGATAACAGAAACAGGATCATCCTCAACCCTAACATTGATAGGTATATTCTCTTTTTCGCAGATTTGAACAACTGTTTCCTTCAGCAAGTTAAGAACCGCATGTTCATCATCAATAATCAGCACATTCATTTCAAATAACCCCTCATATCATTCTGACATCATTGTAGCATACATTCTGCATAAATCAAAGCAAAACCATAAAGAGTCAACATCACACCTGTGTTTTACCATACAAAAAAGGCACCCTTTACGTCTGATATGCTCTTATACTGACGTTACTGAAAAGAGACGAACCTCCGACAAAGCAGAGGTTCCGAAAATTTTACATATGTACTTTTTTACTTTAACAATTACACTGCTTTTTAAACAAGCCTAGCGAGCTTGAGTTGGATTGCGGTAGCGTCTAAGATACCAATCTCGCCGTCTTTGTCAAGGTCAGTTATGTACTTCATCTCTTCGCCGTATACGCACAATCCGCCTACAGCAACATCATTTCTTTCTGCAAGCGAAGCGAGTTCAAGCTGGATTTGTGATGCATCCAATATAGAAAGTTTACCATCTTTGTCAGCATCGCCAATGACTCTGGCAATACCCTTTGGTACCAAACATTCGCTAAAGGCTTTTTCTATACCATCAATATCCATCGACCACGCTCTTTCGATTGGACAAAACTCATTTTCGGTCGGCAAGTATATATAATAACCTAGTTTATTAGGAACACTGCAGTCAACTTCTTGCAAACAGTATTCATCAAACACACCGTAACAGCCCGATGGCTCAACGCCGTAGTAAGAGCCGTAAGCTAACACCCATTCAGGAATATCCGTGTTATTTTCATCAGAATAATAGTAGTAATATTCTGAATACATGTACCAACGGTCATAGTCTTCATTAAGTCCTAAACCACAGCTGTTAAGATACTTCTTAAACTCTTCCGTATATAGATTCTTAGATTCAACTCGTGTAGTATCCAGTGAAGATACCGCAAATATTGATGTTACTACAATCAGAATTGCCACTAATAAACAGAATACTTTCTTCATACAATCAGCTCCAAATAAGTATTTTGACTCTTGAAATAATGTATTTTAAAAACTGAAAACCATCTCAACCGCCTCCAAAACGCTCTTGTCTACATTCAGTATACTATGGTAATAATACTTTGTAAATACATATTTTATATTTTGTAAATTTTTCTTATTACTATGTTATTTCACCGCTCCTAAGCTAAATAGCAATACTTAAATTGTACTGGTAAAAACCTAAACGTTGTGTTGATTCCCCCTCAAATAAAAAGTGCGGCTACCGAAGTAACCGCACAAAAAACGCAAACCGCCTGCTTTACAGACGGTTTTGGCACCCCAACTATAACAGTACGCATGACTAATCATCAATATCACGCCCGAGGGCACTTATTTTTATGCACCTAATTCCTACAAGATAAAAATTATCAATCCCACACTTTATCCCACACTTTTTGGGCTAGAAAAACTATATCCCACACTAAAATTAAAAAGTGTGTTGACAATTATTTAAGGAGTGATAACATAAAAACGTAAAGATATTTTAAGCAAATACTTTTTACATTTCACTTAGTACACTATAATTGTTTCTTGTCAAAATAAAACGAGAGAGAATTATCAACTATGAAGGAGGAAAAACAATGAAAAAGTGGATAAGCGTGATTCTTGCAATTGTGATGACAGTTTGTCTTCTTGCTGGATGCACAAACTCAGGAGGAACGGAAAAAACAAACGAACCTGCAACAGAGGAAAAAGTAACCTTGGACAGTGGATACTGGGTTATTGAAACAATGACAATGGAAGGTACGAATTTTACAAGTAAAGAAATCGAAGACCTTTTTGGAAAACTCGATACAGTAATGGCACTTAAATTTTCTAAAAACGGAAAAGTAAGCGGAGTTCTTTTTGCAGATAATTTCGAAGCAACATATACAGGAACACTGGAAAAATTTGAAATCCAGCTTCCTGATGAAGTACTCAAAGGAAGTTATTCAGAAGAAAAGATGACTATAACTCTGCAGGACGGCTCAACAATGGTTCTTGTTTATCAGAAAGAGATGCCACAGTCCATAGCATCTAATCCTTGGTCAACATACGAACCGGAGTTTACTGCAGAACAGACACGTGCAATGAGTAACTTTATAATGTATGGACGTTATTGGGTAGAAGATGATGTCGTTTACGGACTGACACATTCAGCAGGTTTACAGGGTGCACTGGCTGCTACACCATTCTATATGAAAGGTGATTTTCCACAGTTTAAAGAAGCAAAAGTTCTTGATGACCGTGGAGCGCCTATGTATGTGAACAAAGTCGGAGATGTACTGTATTACGTTATGAACGGCGAAGAAATCTGCCGTATCAATACAGACGGTTCAGGACTTAAAACACTCTACAAAGGCACCTGCGATTATATGCAAATCCACAATGATAGAATCTACTTTACAGATGAAAATTATCATTTTGTATCTACAGATATGGATGGAAAAGACCTGAAAAAAGTAGTGGACAAAGAGATTTACTATCCGTATTTCATCAGCTCTGACTGGATAGTTTTCCAGGATGATGCAGATTCAGAATCATTACATTTATACAACACAACATTTGGTGAAGAGGTAAATATTACATATGTAAAGAGCTTTTCTCCAATTATGAACGGAAAATACCTCTATTATATTGATGCATCAGATGGTGATAATTATCTGTGCAGAATTGATATGAGTGATCCGGACAAATTCCTTTGTGAAAGAAGCGAAAAAACACTTTCCTTCACTGATTATATGATTGATGGCGAGGACATCTATTTTGCTAATGATACATGTGTATCACTTGAAAAGTGGCAGGACGTCGAAATTACAGACGAAGTATTTGAAGAAATGGAAGTCTATTTGTCAGATGATTATAACATCTATCACAAATATGATGCAGACGCTCTCATTACTGGAAAATACCTGATCAGCAACACAGAATCCGGAGCAACATCATTCAAATAAAATAGATAAAAAGCAAAAGCCCGAAACCTTATAATAAGGTTTCGGGCTTTATTGACTCTGCTTTACTTAATAACACCGAACAGAGACAAGATAGCTAACACAATCATTAATAGATATACTAACATTCCATCACGTTTAATAGTCTTGGCATCTTTATCTGAACGCTTAATAAGATTTATACACCCGGTCATAAGTAAATGTCCTTGCAATATCATATAGGTTGCACCCATTACACCGGGTATATCAAATAGAATATTAACGGGTAAAACAACAGCATAACCAATACCCATCAATATAAACGAAATTCCAGTCATAAATTTTATATTTGTATTATCGTTGTTATAGTTGATTTTAGATATCCAAAGCGTTTCTAAAATCAACATTATACATACAATCAAATTAATCCATAGTGATAAATCAAGTATGTACAGTAGTACCGAAACTACCGCTATCAAAAGTATCTCAAAGAATAAAAGCAACATACTTTTGACATTAGAACTTTTCATAATCTACCACCATAACCTTTTCAATTCACTAGCAAAATCGTTTTTCTATCATTAAATATCAGTTTATCACGTTGTTTACTAAATTTCAATATTGAGTCAGCTCATAACAAGTGATTGGCACCCCCTACTATGACAGAACGCATGACTAATCCTTAGGAGGGATTTATTCATACGAACAAAGTGAGTATCAAGGTTTTGTACCCATTCAAAATCTATGATTTTGTTAATGGTCGGGTTCTTATATCCATTCTAAGATTATGATTACAAAAAAAGACACCGCTTGGTGTCCTCTTTTGTTGGCGTTCCCGAAGGGATTCGAACCCCCGACCTACTGCTTAGGAGGCAGTCGCTCTATCCTACTGAGCTACGGAAACAAATATATAATTGTAATTTACACGCAGGGCGATTACTATCAACCGCCCTGCGTTATTTCTATTATGGAATTATTTTATCCGATGTTATATTCCAGCAAAGAATTATAATGTCATGATATTATATTCCGCAAGAGAATTATATTCTAATATTATTCTTAAACAGAATTATACAGGATGAATCATATTAGCTTTGTCGAGCTTGTCGCCGTTGATACCGCATTTAGCGTTTCTTCTCTTCTCAAAGAAGTCGAGAGCGACTTTCTGGAACATACCGTATGATAATACGTCCTCTTCCTGCTCAATCCACTCTGGGATTACTGCTCTTAACTTCTCAAGCTCTGGCTCGAGTAAATCAGCAGGACGGCAGTCTACAGGCTCCATATCGCCGATAATCTTCTTTCTGAACTCTGGGTCGATAGGCATTGGTGTTGTACCGTACTTGCCTGCTACCATATCCTTGAATTCCTTTGTACACATCTTGTAGCGCTCGCCTGTGATAACGTTGAACACAGCCTGTGTGCCGACAATCTGTGATGTTGGAGTAACAAGTGGTGGATAACCTGAGTCTTCTCTAACACGTGGAACTTCAGCTAAAACTTCGCTGAGCTGATCCTCTTTACCAGCCTGCTTGAGCTGGGAAAGAAGGTTAGAAAGCATACCGCCCGGTACCTGATAGATAAGAGCGTTAGCATCTGTTGCGAGCATCTTCTGGTCAAGTAAACCACTGTCCATATACTTAGTTCTGAGAGTCATGAAGTAATCTCTTAATTCTGTGAGCTCCTCAAGCTTGATGCCTGTGTCGTACTGTGTGCCCATAAGAGCCGCTACCATTGACTCAGTTGGTGCGTGTGATGTACCTAAAGCGAGTGGTGAAATAGCTGTGTCGATGATGTCAACGCCAGCCTCGATACCCTTTAATAAGCACATTGAAGCAAGACCTGATGTGTAGTGTGTGTGGAGCTGGATTGGTAAATCAACCTCAGCCTTGATAGCCTTAACAAGGCTCTCTGTAGCATATGGAGTTAAAAGTGCCGCCATATCCTTGATACAGATTGAATCAGCACCAGCATCAGCGATACGCTTAGCGTACTCAACATAGTACTCGTCAGTAAATACAGGACCTGTTGTGTAAGAGATAGCAACCTGTGCGTGTGCACCCTCTTTTTTAGCCGCTTTGATAGCAGTATGCAGGTTTTTGATATCGTTTAATGCGTCAAAAATACGGATGATGTCGATACCGTTAGCAACAGAGCGCTGAACAAAGTATTCGAGCACGTCATCAGCATAGTGACGATAACCGAGCATATTCTGACCACGGAATAACATCTGGAGCTTTGTGTTCTTGCAGTGATCCTTTATTGTGCGGAGTCTGTGCCATGGGTCCTCGTTCAAGAAACGAAGACAGCTGTCAAATGTAGCACCGCCCCAGCACTCGAGTGAGTAAAAGCCAGCCTTGTCCATCTTGTCGAGGATAGGAAGCATCTCATCAAGTGTCATACGTGTAGCAATCAAAGACTGATGAGCGTCACGCAGAGCAGTTTCAGTAATCTTAATCTGTTTTGCCATAATAACTCACCTTTGATTATGATAATGTAACGAGTGTCTGACCTGAGTCAACAGACTCGCCTTTGTTTACGTTTACAGTAGCAACTGTGCCATCCTCTGGAGCCTTGATTTCGTTTTCCATCTTCATAGCTTCTAAGATAACTAAAACGTCACCCTTCTTTACAGCCTGACCAGCAGTTACGTTCACTGCTAAAATTGTACCAGGCATTGGAGATGGAAGTGGCTTAGCATCTGCAGGAGCAGCTGGAGCAGCAGCTGGAGCAGGAGCAGCAGCTGGAGCAGGAGCAGCGGCTGGAGCAGGAGCAGCAGCTGGAGCTGGAGCAACAGCAACAGGAGCAGCAGCGCCGTTTACTTCCTCAACCTGAACATCGTATGTTACACCATTAACGGTGATTCTGAGATTTTTCATAATAATCGTCCTTTCAATATATCAAGAATTAAGTCGTAATTTATATCAGATTGTGCCGTGCTTTTTAGGCAGAGTCTCAACACGCTTTGATGAAAGCATTGTTAAAGCCTGAGCAACCTTAGCTCTAAGCTGTGAGAATGAAACAACGTCGTCAACGTAGCCGTTAGTTGCAGCGTTAACAGCTGAGAACTCACGCTGAGCGAACTCGCTAGCTTTAGCGTCCTGTTCTGCTACAGGAACCTTCATGCCCTCTTCGTCCATAATGAACGCAAGAGCCTTTGGATTTACAGGGGAAATAACAGCGTTTTCAAGTGCAAATCTCATATCTGCACCGCCAGCCTGTCCACAAAGTGCGATGTAAGTAGCACCGACAGCCTCGCCCTTGATAACAGCAACCTTAGCAGTAGTAGCCTCAGCGTAAGCCGCTGTAACTCTGCTTGCACTCTTAAGTGAACTAAAGCCCTTAGCGTCAACAACTGTTACAACAGGGATTGAGAATGCGTCACAGAAACGTACAAACTTTGAAATCTTCTGGCCTGCTTTGCAGTCGATAACGTCACCGTTTGTCGCTACAAAACCTACTGTTTCGCCATTCACTCTACCAAATGCAGTTTTAACAGCATCAGTAAACTCTTCGTTTACAAAGCAAAGTGAATCACAGTCAGCGATAGCACAAACTTCACACTCAGCGTTTTCCTTTGGTGAAGCGGCATCGTCGATTGGTGCAGCTTCGAGGTTGTTTGATGGGAAGTAAGTAACCAAATCTCTTGCTTTGTTGATACACTCGTCTGTGTTCTCACAAACAAAGTTTGCGATGCCCTTCTTAGCGTTGTAATCAGCATCAGCAGTCTTTGGTGCAACCTCAATTGAAAGCTCAGCACCCTGTGCCATAATGATGAAGTCAGAAGCAGCAGCTGTTAAAGCAGTTGTAGAAAGGCAAGTGCCAAGCACTACTGCAATCTGTGGAACAACGCCTGAGATAGATGAAGCCTTTGACAAAATCTCACCATAAGCATAGAGCAGGTCGTTTTTCTCGTTTAATCTGCCGCCCTTGCTGTCGTAGAATCCTACAACAGGAGCACCTGTAACTTTAGCAAGGTCATAAAGTCTTGCAATCTTCTTAGCCTGAGCTTTACTCATAGCACCTGATGCTACATCAGAATTCTGAGCAAAAGCATACACAGGCATACCCATAACGGTACCATAGCCTGTCACAGCCTCAGCGAAGTCGCTCTCTGATTTAAGCAGTGCATCTGTTTCACAAAAGCTACCGTCGTCGAAAAACTTAGTTAAAATCTCGACAGCGGAAGTTTTGTTGAGTTCTTCTCTAAGCTTGTTAACATCTGAAAAACTCATGTCATTTCCTCCTAAAAATATCTTGAATTACGCTAAATAACATCCTATTTTTCGTCATTATATAGTATATCTCAAACACCAATAAAATACAAGAAAAAAGTGTGCAAAACTTAATTTTTGCACACTTTGAATAATTGTTGAAGATTGATTGTTAATTTCTTGTCATTTTGAGCAAATGAGAATTTTAAGAGTAAATCGAATAATTCTTCTCTAGAACATTCGATGTAAAAACACGAGTGATTGAGTGCATAAGAACCAAGGCTCTTGATGAGTGTGTCAGCGATGATGTAGGACTCACCCGTAAGCTCTTTGTCGCTGTAATACACCTCAAAGCCAACGATATCGAGCACATAGCCATTCTGAGCAAAAGCGATATAGCCTTTTTCAACTCCGTCATCGTCGCACATAAGAACTGTTGCATTTTCGCATCCGCATTTTGATGCTATGATTTTATCCTCTTTTGGTGAAATAGAAAGCATAGTGCCCCTCCTTATCTCTGGTTCTTTGTCGGATTAGGGTCGTGTGACAGACGCTTGATTTCATCCGCTGATAAATCACGATACATACCCTGCTTAAGTCCGCCGAGCTTTACAGTACCGACAGCAATTCTCTTAAGCCTTGCTACCTCTAAGCCTAAAGACTCGCACATACGTCTTATCTGGCGGTTTCTGCCCTCACGGATAACGATTTCGAGCACCACTCTGCCCTCCTGCTTTGTGACAACACGCACCTGTGCAGGGGCTGTTTTTCTGCCGTCGAGCACAATACCTGTCTGTAATTTCTCGACCATTTCCTCGGTAATAGCAGGACGCACAGTAACTCTGTACACCTTGTTGATGTGCTTTTTAGGGTGCATAATGTGGTTAGCAAATTCTCCGTCGTTAGTGAGCAACAACATCCCCTCCGAATCCTTGTCGAGTCTGCCGATAGGATATACACGCTCTTCGATATCTTCGATAAGCTCAGCCACACATTTTCTGCCACGCTCATCACTCATAGTAGTAACATAGCCACGTGGTTTGTTGAGCATTATGTAGCGATACTTAGGCTTTGCCGCCGCTGTGACACGCTTACCTTTGACGTAAACTTTGTCGTTATATGGGTCAACCTTGTCGCCTATTACAGCAACCTTGCCGTTGACCTTAACGCTACCTCTTCTTATTAACTCCTCGCATTTTCTGCGTGAATCAACACCGCAGTCAGCGAGCATTTTCTGTAATCTTACAAGTTCTTTTTTCATAATTCCTCCGCTTTCATCGAAAGCCTTTTATTGTGAGTAAAGTATATCAGAACAGTTTTTTGAAAAATTCTTTGATGCTATTACCTTCCTGCTCTCTTAAAACCTCGACAGACGCATAAAGCGGTGTCTGGGTGATGACTTTACCATCCATCTCATACGTCACCATACCGACACTCTGTCCTGCCTTTATCGGAGCATATAAAAACTTTGGTATATACACCGTGCGTGTAACCTTGTCTATATCTTCATTTTCAAGCACTGCTGTGGGAGCTTTTTTACAGTAGAGTGCGACCTCATCCACTGCCCCACCGACAACATTACAGGTGTACCGATTGTTTTCATCATCGGTTTTCACAGCAGAGTAACGCTCAAATCCGTAGTCATAAAGCGAGATATGGTCATTCCAGTCAGACGGTGCGTTAAACGTCACACAAACAAGGGTCACGCCGTCTTTTCTTGACGCTGACACAAGGCATCTGCCGGCGCTTTTTGTGTAACCTGTTTTACCGCCGATACAGTGCTCATAAAGACTCAACAATCGGTTGTGGTTACTATATGTCACCTGCTTTCTCGGGGTCAGAAACTCAACCTCCATAGCGGTGTTTTTAGTAATCTCACAAAAGCGTTCATTTTCTAAAGCTACGCTCATCAGCTTAGCCATATCAAGTGCTGTAGAGTAGTGATTGTCATCATCAAGACCCGATGGTGTTACAAAATGGGTATTCTCCATACCGATTTCATCAGCACGCTTGTTCATGAGTATGCTGAAATCTTCAACACTGTCTGCTAAAGTCAGAGCCGTCGCATTGGCGGCATCGTTACCAGATGCCATCATCATACCTGTAGCTAAATCAGACAGATGCAGGCTGTCCCCCACTTTAAGGTACATCGAGCTACCCTCAGATATCATACAGTCCTCAAACTCAACAATAGGGTCATTTTCCTCGCATTTTTCAAGAGCGAGCAAAGTCGTCATAATTTTAGTAGTAGATGCAGGTTTCATCCTGTCACTGCCGTTTTTCTGTAAAATCACTGTGTCATTTTCGACACAATACAGCACATAAGCCTGTGCGGATATACTGAGTTCTTCGGCACAGGCTGTAGTATTCATATTAAAAATAATCAATGCGAAAATCAAAACTAAACCAATAGCCCGTTTCATAATATCACCCTGTGATATATATGAAATTTTCGCAAAAGATATACTATCAGATATCGAACTCGTCGATGTCCTTATCAAGGTCAGAGGTATCTATATCAGAACCCTTGTCCTTTTTAATCAAATCAGAAACCTTGTCGATAACCTCAGGCACCATGCCGACAATTCTGTCAACCGCACCGTCGTACTTCTCAATAGGAATAAGCTTGACGTTGCCCTTGCTTACATAGAGAAAAGCTACAGGGTTAATAGTAACACCTGCACCGCTACCGCCACCAAAGCAATCCTTGTTATCCTTTTTTGTAGGAAGGTCAGAACCGCCTGATGCAAAGCCGTAGCTCACCTTGGACACAGGGATGATTGTAGTGCCGTCAGGTGTTGTGATAGGGTCACCAATGATAGTGTTAACATCAATCATTTCCTTGATTTTCTTCATGGTAGTATCCATAAGACTGTTGATTGGATGGTCCATATAAATTCTCCTTTACTTTATCTCTTGTATCTAATCATTAACAATTTAAACAGCGCCTTAAGTGAGTACTTCAAAACATAGTATACCCTGATGTAAAACTGAGAATCCGCAAAAACTTTCATCTTTGCTTCATCATCAAAGTCAGGTGTAACACTGACGTTATAGTCACTGCACTTAGCCGTTGAGCATATTACAGAAACTGCCGAGTAAACCACCGAGCACAGCTTGCCGTATTTCAACGCTGTATCAGCAGCATCTTCACCCACGACAGTAAGACTCAAATCAAAACGCTCGATAACAATGTTTGTAAAAAGACTTTTGAGCGTACTGCCGGCAAGTTTAACAACTTCAGTCAGCATCGAGATAAGTCCGTCTACGCCTTTTTTATCGCTGAGTTTTTTAACAAGCGACGGCTTTTTCTCTTTTTTGTCTTTTTTATCGTCAGTTTCTTTTTTCTTTTTCGGAATTTTCTTCTTGCGTTTTTTCTTAGGCTTTTTCTCAAAAGGCACCAGAGTAAACTCTAAAAACAGCACCTTGAGTTTAACGCTCAGTGTATCGGTATAGACAGCAGTGAACCTGAGCTTTACTAAACACAGTAAGGTCAAGAGCAACGCAAGAGCGATAAGGATATACAAAGCAATCACTTGCTCACTCTCCTAAATTATTCAGCAGTTGCCTGCTCGATTATCTCACCGACAGAAGCGGTGATTGTATCGTCAGCGTTATCATCAGAGTCGGCGTTGTCACCTTTATCTGCGTTTTCATTTTCGAAAATCGACAGCTGAGAATCATCTTCATCAAGAGCATTTTCGTCAGGATTTTGCTGTTTTTGAGGAAGCTCAGGCAACTCGTCCAAAGATGAAATAGAAAAACATCTCAAAAAATTCTCGGTAGTGCCGTATAACAGCGGTCTGCCAGGGAGCTCAAGTCTGCCCTTTTCTTCAATAAGGTCTTTGGTAGTAAGTGAGCCGATAACACCTGAACAGTCAACGCCTCTGACCTGCTCGATAAACGACTTTGTAACAGGCTGGTTGTACGCAACAACAGCCAGCACCTCAAGTGCCGCCTGTGAAAGCGGAACATTACGTCTTAAGTCCATCGCTGTTCGAATTTGTGGAGCATACGCTTTTTTAGATACCATCTGGTAGCTGTTATCAAGTCTTATCACAGTGATACCGTGAGAGCTTTCTTCGTACTCTTTACAAAGCTCGTTTGCGTATTCAGTCGCCTTTTTATCAGTAATCTCAAGCGTCTGAGAAAGTCTAGATACAGGAACAGACGTACCCGACGCAAAAAGTATTGCCTCAATGGCTGCTTTATATTCTTCTCTTGTCATTAGCTGTCCCTCTCAATCATTGAAACTTTTGCGTCATCGCCGTTGCCGTCGATAACAACACGCTTGCCTTTTACAAGCTCGAGCACTGCAAGGAAGGTTGCAACAAGCTCGCTTTTCTCCTTGCTTGCGATAAATAATTCTTTATATGTGACGGTTTTGCCGTGCCACAGCCTACGCATAACGTGGATAATACGTGAGCTGACAGATACGATTTTTCTGCTCACAATACCCGAGAACGCATCTCTAGGTGGTGGCAATCTGCGTTTACCTCTACCAACCGCTCCGACGTATGCGACAGCGATATCGTTAGGCTGATGTATTCTGTTATATGTCAAATCAAATTCAACAGGCGACGGCTCTTTTGAAAATGTATCAAAAGATACTAAAGTAGAAAGAATTTTTGCCACACGTCTGCACTCCTGATATTCAAGCAGCTGTCCTGTGAGTTCCTTCTTGAGCTCTTCTGCCTCTTCCTCATATTTTGGCAGCAGCATAACCGACTTGATATACACCAGTCGTGACGCCATCTCAAGGAACTCGGACGCAATATCCATATCTTCCTCTTTCATAGCGTTAATCTGCTCCATATACTGAGCGAGCAGTTCTTCGATACAGATATCGTAGATGTCGATTTTATTTTTTGTGATGAGACTCAGCAATAAGTCCAGCGGACCTTCAAAAGCCTCAAATTTGTAAGTCAGCTTTAAATTCTCATCAACAACCGTCTGCTCGCCGTTATCGGGTAGCAAAAGGCTGTCGATATTCTTATTTTCGTCCATTTGCACCCTCCTTAGTAGTTAGCCGGCAATCAGCTTAAACGGGAACGAACACACTGCCTCAATACCTTTGAGTAAAAGTGATTCCAGAAAATTGAGTGGAATATTAAACACGCCTATCCACAGCAAAGCAAAAAGTGCAATAGTAAAATACTGCTGGTACTGATAAAACTTGTACACTGCCTTGTCAGGTAAGAACGCAAACATAATTTTCGAACCGTCAAGCGGTGGAATCGGAATGAGGTTAAACACCGCAAGAGAACAGTTGAGCACAATGTAATACTGCAAGAACATCATAGCGTAGTAGCCGATTTTATTCAAAACAACCGACGGTGCCAGATACATAAAACCGTAAAATATAAAACCACCTGCGATACCTGCGACGATATTTGCAACAGGGCCTGCAAGTGCAGTGATAGCCATACCGACCTTAGGATTTTTAAAATTACGGTCATCAACAGGCACCGGCTTAGCCCAGCCAAAGCCAAACAGCAGTAAGCACAGCGCACCCATATAGTCGATATGTGACAAAGGGTTAAGTGACAAACGACCACGATATTTAATTGAAGTATCACCTAAAAGCGAAGCCACCCACGCATGAGCCCACTCGTGAAACGGCAAAACTAAAAAGATGACCATTAAAATAGCTAAAATATGGATAACAACAGAGAAAAAGTCCCCGTTACCCTGAAAAAGAGAAATAAGTTCGTATACCAATTACAAAGCCTCCAAAACGGCAAACTGCCACTTATAATTAGACATAATACATTATACAGTATAGACATCAAAAAAACAAGTAAAAAAGAATTTTAAAAAAGGTATTGCAATTTTGTTTTATTTCTGTTATTATGGACAAGTTAACAAAGCATTTTGTAATAAGCACTAAGGAGGTGTGGGAAAATGGCAAAATGTGATTTCTGTGGTAAGGATGTTAAGTTCGGCATCAAGGTTTCTCACTCACACAGACGTTCAAACAGAACTTGGAAACCAAACGTACAGCGTGTAAAGGCTATCGTTGACGGTTCTCCAAAGAGAGTACACGCTTGCACACGTTGCTTACGTTCAGGCAAAGTTACTCGTGCAATCTAATTGAGTTATGAAAGCTAAGTCTCCGTAATAACGGGGACTTTTTTCATTATACTAAGCGTCCGAGGTCCGTAGCCCTCATAAAGTCGAATACGAAACCGACCGACCGCTGTCCACACAAGTGGACGAGGAAGGGCGAGAGAGTATGTGGACTTTTGAGGAGTAGCGGAGGACAACGAGGCGTGATATACTAAGCGTCCGAGTGTTCGAGCCTTTCAAATCTTAATGTGATCGAAGTCACGCGTTAATAAATCAAGGACAAATTTATTCCTTGATTTTAGCAAGTGACAGAGGAACAGCAAAGATTTGAAAGAGATGCGAGAACAAACGAGGCGTGATATCTAAGCGTCCGAGGTCCGTAACTTCGAATTGTAGGGGCGACCATTGGTCGTGAGCAATCTCACAACGTCATAAAAGCCGTTCCCTACGGATAAGACAGAAACGTTTATACGAATCGAAAACGTAACACCACAAATCCCATCCCCTATGATATATAGCAAAAACAAATTCATATAAACACAAAAACGGCAGAACCGCTATAATGTGGCTCTGCCGTTACTTATTAACTCTTTATTTTATGTACTCAATCATTTTACAAGAACAATCTCTGTGACACCGGCTATATCAGCTTTGTCAACTATACAAAAATCGTGACAAATCGCAGGTATAGTCAACATTTTAGGACCATCAATTGCGTACTGCTTTTCATACACATACAAAACGTTATCCTTAACTTCCATACGCTCAATATAGCTCGAATTTTCGTAAACATCCTGTGCTGAGATATTCATAATAACTGCTTTTGTTTCAAAGAAATCCTTACTATAAATATACCACTCGGTAATACCATAGTAATCGTTGAACTCGTCAATAATAGCGATGAAATCCTGACGATAATTGTCATAGTAGAAGTAACGGTTTTTGCCGAGCTCTTCCCTCTCAAACTGAATCTCATCTGTAAAGGTATGTTCTGTGGTTTCGGATTTATCATTCCAGATCATACCATTAGTCCAAGGCATAGTATACTTTATATCTTTAACGTATTTTATAAGCTCTTTGTCAACTGCAGCAAATGAGTAGTAAAGCGGTGCCATTGGAGAAGCTGTCGGCACATCTGAATTGGAACGCTTGGTGTATATATTCAATGCGACAGTAAGAGTCTCGCCTTCGACGCCGATATCAGAAATCTGTGCGACAGCTTTTGCATCATAAACACGGGTGACTGCCGCTATGAGAGCGTTCTCGCTGAAAAACTCCTCATCATACTCTGCACTATACTCACTGAAAACATCAAAGTACTGGGCTTCACTTCTGATTACTGCTACAAATTTATCGCTTGTGAAGTTCTTCTCATATTCGTCAAATAAACTTGTCTTGTTGTATAGTGGCTCAAACTCAATCGAGTATCTACCATAAGTCTTGAAAAGACCTCTCGGATAATCTTCTTCTTTGTAATCTTCAACAATCAGGTCACTTGACAGATAGTCCAATGATGCGAGCTTTAACTGTATAGCTGTAGCATCCATTATATTTCTTTCACCGTCACGATTCATATCTGAAATATAATCAAGACTACCGCTGAGCGCATAAAAACCTTTTATATCATCATCTTCGTTAAACTCGTCAAGCTGTGCCATAACACACTGGATATATGTAGCATCCAAAATACTAAGCTCATCATCAAAGTCAGCATCACCGACAGGCTGACCGATGCCTAACTCAAGGCAAACTTCTTTTAAATCCTCATAAATTGTGAAATCATCAGGAGTAAGCTCGTTGAAATAGTTATTGCCAACATCGTAAACTGCATAGCCAAAAGAAAACGGAGTACACTCATCATAATCATAGAACACAAAGTCGCCCATATCACCCTTTACATACCAAGGTGCAACTCCAGTTGAAGAAGCGTTCACAAGCACCCAGTCAAGCTCACTGTCAGGGTCAGACTCATCAACATGGTGATAGTACTCCTCAGAGTAGTAATAATAGCCCTCTTCTCTCTCATACTCACCGATATGCTGGTCTAAAAAAGCGTCTTTGAACAACCACTCGTCCTGTGTGACTTCACTCGCAAACGATGGTACAACAGCTATGCTTAAAACCATAACTACAGTAATTATAAGTGCTAATAATTTTTTCATAAAATCGCCTCCTGTAATGTTTCTGATTTAATTTTATCAGTAGCCTTAAACAACCTCAATTGCTATTACTACCAAATTTTTCAAAAGGTATTTGTGCATACAGCATATAGTCGTTTAAACACCTCTTATAAATAAAACGCAGAAAATCGTCAAAAAGTTTCAACGATTACAGAAAAATTCATTTTTCTATAATAGAACAAAAAACGGCAGAGCCACATCATAGCGGTTCTGCCGTTTAGTTCTTATAAAGAATATTAAACTCAGCGATTAAATTTCAACGCATTCAGCCTTAAGACCTGCTGGGAGCTCGCCCTCTGCTGCTGAAAGGAGCATTGTGATGTTAGCCTGAGCCTCGTTTGAAAGAGCGTCGAGCTTCTCAATGAAGTCAGCAACACCGTCTACGCCCTCTTCACAAATCTTGAATGTTGAATCAACGAAAATGTCAGTAACGTCGTAGTTACCTGCACAGATACCGCTGATAAAACCTAAGAGCATGTTGTAGCCTTTGATGCCGTAAACGTCTGTATCGATAAGTCTTGCTTTGTGAGTTACATCGTATGTAAGCTTAGCGCCTTTCTCAATAACAACAACGTTGCCCTGAGATTTAGCAACAGCCTCGTTAGCAAGCTGGATAAGTTTCTTTGTTTTGCCTGAGCCTTTTTTACCAATAATTAATGTTACCATAATTATATAGCCTCCTGTACTTAAAATAGAGTTAGATTACTGTAATCTTGCTTCGAGCTCTGCTTTTGCGTCCTCGTAGCCAGGCTTACCTAAAAGTGCGAACATATTCTTCTTGTATGACTCAACACCAGGCTGGTTAAACGGATTAACACCGAGTAAGTAACCTGAAATAGCACAAGCCTTCTCGAAGAAATAGATGAGGTAGCCAAGCTCGTATTCGCTCATGTCAGCGAGTGTGAGTACAACGTTAGGTACGCCACCGTCGTTATGAGCAAGCACTGTGCCCTCAAAAGCTTTTCTGTTGACAAAGTCCATTGTCTTGCCAGAAAGGAAGTTAAGACCGTCAACGTTTTCTTCGTCAGTGCCTAAAACGATTTCTTTCTTGCACTTGTCGAAGAGAACAACTGTCTCAAAGAGATTACGTCTTCCGTCCTGAATATACTGACCCATTGAGTGTAAGTCTGTAGAGAAGATTACACTTGCAGGGAAAATACCTTTGTTATCTTTACCTTCACTCTCACCGTAGAGCTGCTTGAACCACTCGTTCATCATAGTGAACGCAGGCTCGTAAGAAACTAAAACTTCAGTTGACTTACCCTTGCGGTAGAGGATGTTGCGGATTGCTGCGTACTTGTAGCAATCGTTTGTTAATAAATCATCGTTGTCAAACTCGTCCTGAGCAGCCTTTGCGCCGTTCATGAGAGCGTCGATGTCAGCACCTGAAACAGCGATTGGAAGAAGACCAACTGCTGTTAAAACTGAGAAACGGCCGCCTACATCATCTGGAACAACGAATGTTTCATAGCCCTCTTTATCAGCGAGCTGTTTGAGTGTTCCCTTAGCCTTGTCAGTTGTGCAGTAGATACGCTCTCTTGCACCCTCTTTGCCGTACTTCTTCTCGAGTAATTCTCTGAAAACTCTGAAAGCGATAGCAGGCTCAGTAGTAGTACCTGACTTAGAAATCATATTGATGGAAACGTCCTTGCCCTCGCAGATTTCAAGAAGCTCAGCTAAAGCTGTTGAGCTGATGGAGTTACCTGCGTAGTAAATCTGAGGTGTGTCCTTAGCTAAAGCGTTGTAGTTAGGTGACTTAACGAACTCGATAGCAGCTCTTGCGCCTAAATATGAACCGCCGATACCGATAACAACGAAAACGTCAGTATCTTTCTTGATTTTCTCGGCAGCAGCCTTAATACGTGCGAACTCTTCCTTATCATAGTCAGTTGGCAGTGTGAGCCAGCCGATAAAATCGTTACCGAGTCCTGTTCCTGTGTGGAGTGCTTCGTGAGCTGCCTTTACCTGAGGTGCAATACCTGTGTATTCTTCAGCAGACACAAAGCCCTGTAAATGTTTATCACTTAGTGTTGTTGGCATTAGTGATCCTCCTTTTAATAATTCCGTAAAAGAAGTATAACAAGTTATAGTTATACTGATGGTCATATTATACAATAAATTGAGTTTTTTTGCAATAGGCTTTATGGCAACTTTATCTAACTAAAGTAACGATTTTACGGCTGAAATTTTGTGCAATCTGTCTTGAAATCGTGCATCCGTGCGGTATCACAGGGCATATAGTGCACAAAACAGCTCACAAAATACCGCTTTAAAAGTTATTTTGTCAACATTCTCGGTGGTTACTATATCAAAGGAAGCAACCTTTTCACCGCTGAGCGTAAAGCTTAAGGTGCCGACCTTCTGCCCCTTTTTGACAGGAGCCTCAAGAAATTCTTCGACACTTAAAGTCTGCTCGACATTTTCAGCACCACCTTTTGTCACCACCATATTTTTTGCCCCGCTACATTCTAGGTGTGCGGTTTTTTTCATACCGTTTTTGACTTCAATCTCATTGAGCTTGCTGTCTGATGCGTCAAAACTTACTATCTCATAATTTGCAAAACCATAGTCAAGCAGTGTGGCGGCGTCTTTAAAACGCTCGGTACCGGTTGTTGCTCCCAGCACCACAGCACACAACGACATATTATTTCTTGTAGCAGTAGCAGAAATACACGAACCTGCATCCCCTGTTGTACCTGTTTTAAGACCTGTGATGCCGTCGTATGACTTTAATAGCTTATTTGTATTTACTATCTGGGTTTCGCCACCACGCAGAGTATCAAGCCAGATTGTTGTATATTCAAAAATCTTCTCGTGTTTCATAAGCTCGATACTCATCAACGCAACATCATAAGCTGTAGTAATGTGCCCCTCTTCATCAAGACCGTTGCAGTTTTTAAACACCGTGTTTTTCATACCGAGCTCACTTGCACGCTCGTTCATTTTCTTTACAAACTCGTCCTCTGTACCACAAAGATGTTCAGCTAAAGCTACGGCGGCATCGTTAGCTGAAGCGACAGCTGTCGCTTTGACCATTTCGTCAACTGTCATCTGCTCACCCACCTCGAGCCATATATCCGAACCGCCCATACTTTTAGCATGTTCAGAGGTTGTGACAATATCATCGTAGGAGATTTTACCCTCGTCAATAGCCTCCATCACAAGCAGCAGAGTCATAACTTTTGTGATAGATGCACAGGCTCGCTGTTCGTGAGCATTTTTCTCAAAAAGAACTTTACCTGTTGAGGCTTCCAACAGCACGCCTGACGGAGAGCTCATCTCTTCTTCGCTCAAAGCAGATGTCGGAATACACCCACATCCTACAATAATCATCAAACTCAGAAATATCGCAATACATCTTTTTTTATACATAAAAAAGCACCTCTTTCATTACTACAAAAGTATGAAAGAGATGCCCCTACTATTCATATATTAGTCAATAAGGCAGACAGCGTGAGCGGCTATGCCCTCACCTGCTCCAGTAAAACCTAAGTGCTCCTCGGTAGTCGCCTTGACGTTTACGCAATCTACGTCGATTTTACAGGTATACGCAATATTCTCACGCATATTCTCGATAAACGGCTTAAGCTTTGGTGCCTGAGCGATAACGGTAGCGTCGATGTTGATAATTTTGTAGCCCTTTTCTTTGAGTAGAAAGACAACTTCTCTCAGTAACATCATACTGTCAGCATTTTTAAAACGCTCGTCGGTATCAGGAAAATGATATCCGATGTCGTGCATAGCGGCAGCACCAAGCAGTGCATCCATAATTGCGTGGAGCAGTACGTCAGCATCAGAATGTCCGAGCAGACCTTTTTTGTATGGAATCTGCTCTCCGCCTAAGATGAGCAGTCTGTCATCAACTAACTTGTGTACGTCATAACCGTGTCCGATTCTCATATTTGCCTCCGTTTTATTTCTTTATAGGAATTCTTTAATAGAATTCTAATTTAGAATTATGCTTCTCTTGATTGTAAAATTGCTTCTGCGAATTTAATATCAGTAACTGTTGTGAGCTTGATATTTTCACTGCTTCCCAGCACTACCTCTACTCTCTCGCCCATTGCCTCGACCATCGAGCAATCATCAGTGACAGAAAGCTTGTTTTCAACAGTGAAGTCGATAGCCTTGAGATACAGCTCACGCTCAAACACCTGAGGAGTCTGCACCGCTCTTAAGGTAGCACGATTTGGTGTGCTCAAAATAACATTATCGCTGTCAACCACCTTGATAGTATCTGTCACAGCGGTTGATAGTGTACACGCCTTGCACTCATATGCACGCTCTACAACCTTTGTGATATCATCTGATTTAACCAGCGGACGAGCTCCGTCGTGGATTGCAAAAAACTGTGCGGCATCCGAGCACGCTTTCACTCCGTTTGATACAGACTTGTCACGTGTGTCACCACCTGTCACAACTGCTTTAAGTTTAGAAAACTTTGTAGCAATCGCCTTGATGCTGTCCATATCACATTCACGGCAGACAACAACAATCTCGTCAATTACATCGCAGTTTTCAAAAGCAGACAGTGTATGCTCAATAGTAGGCTTACCACACAGGTTTATAAGCTGTTTTGAAATCTCAAGCCCCATACGGGTCGAGTTACCCGAAGCGGCAATTATAGCACTGGTGAAAAATTTCATACTGCACCTTTACTTTGCACATATATTTTATCCGCAATACAAGCGTACTGCGGATAATTCAAAAAATTATACGTTATCTAAAGCCTGAGCAAAGTCAGCGATGATGTCCTCAACATCCTCGATACCTACTGACAGACGAATCATATTAGGCATAATGCCGGCGTCGATAAGCTGCTGGTCAGTAAGCTGACGGTGAGTAGTTGAAGCAGGATGAAGCACGCATGTACGAGCATCAGCAACGTGCACAACGATTTTAGCAAGCTTTAAGCCTTCCATCATCTTAGCAGCCTCAGCCTTGCCACCCTTAACACCGAATGAAATTACACCGCAGGTACCCTGTGGCATATATTTTTTAGCAAGGTCAAAGTATTTGTTTGACTTAAGTTCAGGGAAGTTAACCCACTCTACCTTCTCGTGATTCTCTAAAAACTCAGCTACTTTCATAGCGTTCTCGCAGTGACGAGCCATTCTCAGGTGCAGAGTTTCTAAACCAAGGTTTAATAAAAATGCGTTTTGTGGTGACATCTGAGTGCCTAAGTCACGCATTAAGTGAACTCTTGCCTTAGCGATATAAGCCGCCTTGCCAAAATGCTCTGTGTATGTTACACCGTGGTATGTTTCGTCAGGAGTTGTAAGCATAGTGTATCTGCCGTTGTTCCAGTCGAAATTACCGCTGTCAACGATACAACCACCCAGCGCTACAGCGTGGCCGTCCATATATTTTGAAGTAGAGTGAACAACGATATCAGCACCCCACTCAAATGGTCTGCAGTTTACAGGAGTAGCAAATGTATTGTCAACAATAAGCGGACAGCCGTGAGCGTGAGCACACTTAGCGTAAAGCTCCAAGTCGCAAACATCGAGTGACGGATTTGAAAGTGTTTCTGTAAATACAGCTTTTGTATTTTCTTTAAAAGCACTATTAAGTTCTTCTTCGCTAGCTGCTGGGTCAACAAAAGAGAACTCGATGCCTAAATCTCTCAAAGTCTTATTGAACAGGTTGAAAGTACCGCCGTAGATAGCAGCAGCACAGATTACGTGGTCGCCTGTCTTACAGATATTTGTGATAGAAATCAAAGACGCAGCCTGTCCGGCAGATGTAAGCATAGCACCTACACCGCCCTCTAAAGCGGCGATTTTCTTTTCAACAGCGTCTAAAGTAGGGTTAGCAAGACGTGTATAGAAAAAGCCGTCTTCTTCCAAGTCGAACAGCTTGCCCATTGTTTCAGCACTGTCATAAGCAAATGTTGTGCTCTGGCAGATAGGCACTACTCTAGCCTCACCATTTTTAGGCTCATAACCAGCCTGCACGCATAATGTATTGATGTTCATATTATCAACCTCCAAACAAGTTCTTTATAAGTTCCATAACATAGTCTGTCCCAAAAACCACCAATGCAACCAAAATTGCAAAAGCAATTGCTGACAGAACTTTTACAGTGGTGCGTTTAGCGGCACTCATCTGTTGTGAATCATCTTTATTCATATTAAGCTTGTACTTTTCGATGTCCGATTCTACCAAAGCTAAGATTTCTTCATCAAATCTAGGTTCAACACCCACTGATGTGATAACCTCATATGCTTTTGGCACAGCGGAATACGGCACCTCGACAGCGATATTGAGTAACTTTGCATCGTAGCCTGTGACAGTTTCGTTAACAACACCGATTTTTCCATACTGCTTTTCAACAAACGGAATCTTTGCATCGCTCAACGCACCGCTTACAATGCTACGGTCAACGCCACCGATTACGCACAGTAGCACAGGTTCGTTGATGTCAACGATGTCCTTGAATTTCTTATTACAATCGGCACAGACAGTATCAGCACCGCTACATAGCTTTTTTCATGCGCTACAATATTTCATCCTAACACCTCATAAAAGTACACAGATAATATAATAATATACCACACCTGAAAAATCTTTTCAATAAAAGTTTGTTAAAAAACAAAAGGTCAGGCAATATAGATACCCGACCTTCCGTTATATTATTCTATTATCGAATTATACTATCAAATCACTCAGCGAAACACAGGCTGGAGCTGTTCACCCTTTAGTGCGTGTTTTACACACTCAGGAATCAGCTCAAAGTGTGACACAAGCGAGTTAGGTTTAGTCTCAGGGTCATCCTGCGACAGCGGTACAAAGTATACGTTCTTTGTGTTTAAAAGTCTGCCGATATTCTGAGCCGACGCACCGAGTGCATCGTTTGTTGCAACGCACAGTAGCAGTGGTCTTAAAATCCTGAGATGAGATTTCACCGCCATAGTCACAGGCGTGTCGGTGATACCGAGTGTGATTTTTGAAAGCGTGTTGCCTGTACACGGGGACACAAGCATCAAATCGCACATTTTCTTCGGTCCCACAGGCTCAGCCTTAGTTATCGTATCAATGATTTTCTTTCCTGTTATTTCTTCAATCTGTGATATAAAATCCTTTGCCTTTCCAAAGCGTGTATCAGTTTTTGATGCATTTGCTGACATAATCGGCAACACATCGTAGTCAAGCTCAACGAGTTTTTTCATCTGAGCAAGAGCTTTCGAAAAGGTGCAAAAGGAACCGCACATAGCGTAACCTATGCAAGTTTTTGACACCTGCCATCCTCCTCAAGCATATTTGTTATCGTGTCTTTTATTGTTTCGCCCGCAGTTTTTGGAGCAGCCTTTCCAGGGAGCGACAGAGCGTGGATTGTACATATATCCATACGCCCGGCCGCCTCAAAATCCACTCCACCGGGGGCTGACGCTAAATCTATGACAATAGCATTTTTTCCGATATGTGACAGTAAACGTGAGTCAAATATCATATACGGCACAGTGTTGAAAATTATATCAAACGGCTTTTCTTCACTGAGTCTGAATGTATTGACAGCCTTTGCGCCGTTAATATTTATCCACTCAAGGTCGCTTCGTTTTCTGGCACTGACTGTGACATCAGCATTAAGCGATGAGAGCACAGAACACAACACCTTGCCTATCCTACCAAAACCGCAAACTAAAACCCTTGCTCCGCTGATAGTCCCCTCAAACTCACGCATCGCAATCTCAAGTGCTCCCTCGGCAGTTGACACAGCGTTTCTCACGGCGAACTCTTCTCTTATCGAGTAGTCATACACAAGACAGGTGTTGAGCTTTGGTGCAAGCCCGAAAAGTCCGTACTTCATACCGCAGAAAATCTTTTTACCACTCATCGCTGTGACTAAACCATCGTCTATATAAACGTCGCTTCTATTAATCGGAGCGTTAAGCTTACCGCCATTTACACACGGCAGAGGCAACACAATAAACTCACTGCACAGTGCCGCTTCGAGTGGCGACGTAATCTCGAGCTCGCCCTCGCTTTTTAATTTATCAAAGCCACCAAGTGTGACCTTTAACCCGTCGTTTAAAAACGCCTTTGCACAGTAAAGCATACGTTTGTCACCGCCGATTACACCTACGCTGTTATACAATAATACCGTCACCCCTCAAAAATACTACACCATATTTTATGTATATATTTTAAAAATGGTGCACAAAAAAGAGCAGACAGGTCACCCCTGTCTGCCCTCATTTTGCCATTAATTACATACAGCCTTTGCAGTTGTCCTTGCACATAAAGCTTGCACAGTCAGTACACTCAACCTTTGTTGGGTTTGGCTCGTGAGTTGATACGTTGATGCTGTCAAGTGAGCAGTAGTTCTCCTTGTCATTGTGGAACTTACAGTTGTTTACTGTGCAGTGAATACTGCGGTTTGCATAAGTGTTATCCATTTTGTTCACCTCTTAAATTTTTGGCATAGTAAATATACGCCACCTTTATTATGAGCAAAAACAGATTTATTATTCGTCACCTATTTTTATATTTTCAATATCATATATTGAGGTGATAAAATGAAAATCGTGTTTTTTGTACTGCTATCATTTTTAGCGATTGTAGGAGTATCGCACATAATCTTCGAACTCTACTATCGACTCACTAAAATCGACGATGACAGCGTGTATATTCTGCTGACACCAAAAAGCAGTGCCACTCTAGACCTTGAGTTTGCTCTAAGAAGTATGGCCTGTAAAGCCGGAATGCTTAAAACAAAAAACAACATAATCTGTATCAGCGACGAGCTTGATGATTATTCACTAAAAGAAATATCGCTGATGCAAAAAGACTATCCGTACTTAACGCTTATGAAAAAAGAAGATTTCATAAAAAAAGCAGGGCTGTGAAAACAGTCCTGCTTAAATTATGTCAGTGTATTACACCTCACACAAGCACAACCGCTCACAAGCAAATATCGAATTACTGCTTTTTACGGATGAGAATCAGCGGAGTTGTCTGCTGACCCTGACCTGTAGGGTTGTCCTTGATAAGACCCAAGAGCTCGTCCTCTGTCAACTTGATATCAGAAGAATAACCTAAAATCTCCTGACCTAAATCGTTAGCGTCAACAATCATACATGAAATGCCGAGCTTCTCTTTGATTTCATCACAAACGCCCGATGGATTCTCAGGGTTCTCGATACCGATGTCACGGTACTCGCTCCACACGTGGTAATAAAAGCCATCAAGACC
>JAFUKO010000122.1 GCA_017473555.1 Ruminococcus sp.
GGAATTTCAGTCACTATGATATCAAGAACGATTACAAGGATGCTATTGTTGAAAACGTGCATATGAGCGACTCGCTTATGACTCTGTGCTACAGAATCAACGAAACATATAATAACGACTAACCCCACCTAACTACATAAAAAATAAATATCCCCCCGTAAAACGGGGGGTATTTCATTTTCGGGTATAACCCTAATACTACTGGCGGCGCACAAGTGCGCTTTTTATTGGCCTGCCAGCCATGCATCTACTACTTACTACCCATAAATGGGTCCCGTGGGTCAAACATACTTAACTGATCACTTTCTTGATCTCTTTTCAATTGATCCGCTATATATGTTTTTATCGCTTTTGTGTTTTTACCCACGGTATCCACGTAATATCCCTTGCACCAAAATTCGCGATTTCTGTATGCAAATTTCATATTACCCCATCTTTGAAATATTAGAAGTGCACTCTTCCCTTTTAAGTATCCCATAAATCCCGAAACGCTCATTTTGGGCGGGATGCTGACTAACATATGTATGTGGTCGGGACATACCTCTCCTTCTATTATTTCTACTCCTTTCCATTGGCATAATTGTCTTAGCATTTCTCTTATCTCTAAACGTTTTTCGCCATAGAACACCTGTCTTCTATACTTGGGTGCAAATACTATGTGATACTTGCAATTCCACTTCGTGTGTGCTAAACTACTTGTGTTTTCTATTTTATCTTTTTTCATATTAAAACTCCTCCGATTGCTTTTTTGTTCGACTGGCAGGTCGTCACTATTCTAGCATATTCGGAGGTTTTTTGTTCATCGGTTAACCTTTTTTTGAACCACGCGACTATCGCGTGGTTTTCGTTATACAATTAACGGAGACACTCAATGTGTCTCCGTTTTTTTGCATAAAACTATTCAGTTAATCTTCGGTAACTCTGTCAAGAATAAAAGGCACATCGGACAAGTCCCCTACTCCGTAGAATTTCACCTTACGCATTACTTTTTCAAGCATAAAAAGTGTATGCTTTGTACGTTCACTGCGGATGCTATGGTAAACAGCACGCATAAACATACTAACCATATCCTTTGTGTCAAGGCGTTTAAGAGAATTAAAACGCTCTTTATCAACGAAAACAATGCTTTTAACGGGTAGCTTCACATCACGAGCTTTATCTCCATACAGACCGAAAGGAGTGCCGTATGCGTAGAAAACATCGTTGATGAGTCTTACTGCCGGAGCATCTGCTGTGAACAACATATCAGGTGGCAGTAAATCTGCAACTTTAGTTTCTTCAAAAGGTGCAGAAAACAGCACAGCACTGTTATCATACTCGACAGCAGCCGCTTTTATTGGAAAGCCGTTGTAATCATAAAGCGAGCGAGCATACTCGGTTGTCAGATATTCGCACTCAATTACGTCTGCATTATAGTCCTGGTACTCGTCCATATACTGGAGCAAAATATCGTCACTGATACTGAGCACAAGGTTCGGCTTATAATCAAAAGATGCCGCAAACGGCTCGAGATTTTTATTTAAAGTCTTGGAGTTAGTTTTGATTTCAATACCTAAGTCGGAAATTCTGTACTGTCCCATTGTAACACCTCAAAAGGGAAATTAAATTGCAGGTAATCAGGTTAATAAATCAGCTTCACACAGTTTATCAATAAACTTATCTATATCAGCAGAAGCGGTCACAGCATCAACATCATATTCGTCAGTCAACGCAGAAACAAGCTCTTCCTTTTCCCTGTCCTGTGTAAGCAAGTCCCAGAGAAAGGCTCCGGTTTCAGAGAGCTTGATAATCGAACCGAACTCACTAACTCGTGAACCAAGTGGGACAACCATATAGCTTCCTGCGATAGCTTTGAGTACAAAACCGTCTTTAATTTTCATATATATCACCTGTGTTTAATTATATATTATCCGCACGTGTATTGCAAGAAAATTGTGTAGCTTTATAAATAAAAAAAGAGCTCCCATTAAAGGGAGCTCAAAACGATTCATAACCTCAGACTTCAAATGTCTCGCCGATATGAAGTCCGTCGTCAAATTCAGCAATATATCTCTGAATATAGGTTGCATCCATAATAGAAAGCACTTCATCTTTAGTGATATCGCCACGAAGAACAGTATTTTCATCATAAGGCTCGATAATCTCAGCAATTAACAGCTGAACATCAGTAGCATCAGAAATAGTAACTTTTCCGTCGTTATCAACATCACCGAGGATGTATGTTTCTACAGGTGTTTCATCAAGTAATACATACTCGATTTCATTTGTTTCAGCAAACACGTGTGCTGCTGAATTTTCGTAGCAATAGATTACTACATTATCACAACCGGTGAAAGCACTTTCGGAAATCTCTGTAACAGATGCCGGGATAGTAACCTTAGCAAGATTTTCAGAGTGCGCGAAAGCGGTGCCCTTAATTTCAACAACAGTATCCGGAAGAGTAACCTCCTCTAAAGAATCGCAGTTGAAGAATACGGATTCTTCGATTGATGTGATAGTTGTAGACTCAAGATTAATAGTCTTAAGAGATGCACAGTTTGTAAAAGCACTGCTACCAATATATGAAACAGTACCTCTGATGTCAACAGTACTCAGAGCAGTTGCACCGAAGAATGCAGAACTCTGAATACTATGAATAGGATCGCTGAGAATCATTGTGGTAAGTGTTGTATTGTCAAGAAAAGCATACTCACCAACAGAAGTAATAGAAATTTTGTTATGAGTTTGAACTGTTCTGACCCTAGCATCACTGCCCTTGTACTCATCGATCTCAAATTCTGTGTCATTATTAATCTTTTCGTACACCCAATCACCGACTGTGTATACGGTTTTTGCACTAACCGAAAGGCAGGCAATAGCAGAAATCATTACTAAGCATAAAAGCAAAGATATCAATCTGTTAGTCATTTTCATAATTAATCACCTTTTGGTTGTATCTTCCCCACGGTTTTCACCGTGGGGAAGATTATTAATTAAAAGTCGCCGTTCTGCTCCCAATCCATGCCGCCGCCATCGTGAGTAGGAACCTGAGTTTCATCTTCTTGGCTTAAGCCGAGAACGTCAGCTTCGAGTTTAACGCTGATAAGCTCAAGCTCCGGCTCTGCGTAAAATTTCTTCATCATAATTCACTCCTCATCTTAGTTTGAGCTAGTTACATCTTCCATTGCGAGTTCGTAGAAGTTAACATTCTCAGGGTTACTGAGATATACTTTACCATCTTTAATGAGATAAGCATAACATGTATATGCTACTCCCTTATAGTTATTAGTTGTATCTCTGTTGTCAAAGCTCTTGAAGTAGTCGCAACGGTTGAAGTTTGTAAGTGTAAGACTTGTAAGATCGAAATTATAGTATCTGATACCATCGATGAGCTTATTCTTACCATATTCTGCAGCAGTAATAAGGTTAGCCTCTGTTGGAGCTAAGTACTTAACATCACCATTACCATCATATCTATAGTTTGGATCCATAACCATAAGCAGACCGTACTTGATATTCTGAGCATCCTTAACATCGTTGAGCTTAACGTTAGCATTGCTGTTATAAGCAAGTAAGAAGTCAGTGTAGATAACGTCTGATGTATCCTGATATTCACGAGTATATGTTACAGAGTCAATAGATGGTACCCATTCATCTGTCAGCTTGTCACCATATACAGCTCTAATTTCCTTATCCTCAACAATACGATAGCTGTAACGCATATTGTATGTTAAGAATACCCATTCGCCAGACTCTTTGTCTTTCTCTTCCCAATGTGAGAACGCATTGCCTTCGTACTCAGCATCAGGCTCGATAGTAGCAAGATCGTTGTAAATACCAGTACGTGTACCTGACTGTGTACCAGCTGTATATCTGATGGTGTATGTTGGCTCGCCCTGATCAGCTTCGATTGTAATCATAGACTTGCCTGGTTTTATAGTAGTATCGGCAATAGTCCAGTTAACAGTACCGTTGAATACTTCAGTTACGTCTGAAGATGGAGCATACTGCTGGAGGTAGTTCTCAGTATCAATTACATCGTAACCTTCAGTCTTCTTTGCTTCCATATCATCTTCGCCGTATACAGTTACCTGTATTCCAGCACTGTTTTCCATTACATACTTTGTAAGATATGTTGGATAGTAAGCGTTACCCTCGTTACCATCGTAACCCATACACTCTTGGTCTGTAAGTTCGATATCTCTTACTGTGTAAGTACGCCACTCACCATAACGGTTTTTATACTTGAAGAACAAGTTAGCCTTGTTAGATACTCTTATTACATCAGAGTAGATGTTAGTGACCTTCTGAGCATCAAAGCTATATGTGTACTCGAATGATGACTCAACAGTTGTTGTCTTGTCAATATGCTCATCCAATGTGAGGATTTCTTCATATGTCTTAGTACCGTTAGCGTCTTCTGAATCAGTATACCAAGCGAAGAACTCACCATTCATAAGTGGTGTTGTGTATACCTTGACTGTGTATGTTGTGCCATCCACAGCAGAATCGATCATAGCAGTTGAAGATGATGTACTAGGTGTACCCTTTGAAATCAGAGTAGTTCCCTCGTAAATTTCAATCCACATTGTAGATGTACCACCATGTGATGGAATAACTGTATCGTTAGGGTTGTTATATACCATATGGTTGAATACAACCTGATCTTCGCCAACTTCTCTGAACATAGCGTAGTATGTCTTGTTGTTGTCGATGTATGTTGTGTAGTCAAGTGACTTACCGATCTGAGTATACTTGCCGTTAGCGTATGTATACCAACCAGCAAAGTAGTAGCTATCTGTTGTAGTATTAGCTGAGAGTGAAACCTCACCAAGGTCGAGTGAAATCTCAACAGACTGGTATTTACCGCCATCGCCCTCTACATCGATAACGTAGCCTTCACCGTAATCTGCGATGTTATCGTCATCAATGACAAACTGATCGCCATCGATTAAACCAACTTTTACGTCAGCAATAACCTTTTCATCGAGCATGTTACCATACCACTGACCATCGTATGAAACCTGGTGACCAGCGTTGTTCTCGTGCTCGTAAGAAATAGCAACTGTCTTACCTGCTACATCTTTAGCTGTAACACCGAGTGCCTCATGGAGGTAAGTGTAGAGATCATCCTCAAAGCTATCTGTCTTATCATCCCACATAGCTGTTGACAGGATTGTTGTGATATACTTGCCGTCCTTATCGAATACGTACCAATCTACAGCCCAGTCAGCGTCAAAAGCAGAATCACCAACGTACTTAGTGCCGTTTGGATCGTATGTGATATCACCCTTGTTGATGATGTAGTAATCAGCCTTCTGGCCGTTTTCGAGGTCAGCATAACCACTCTCGATTGCATCACCATTTAAGTCCATAGGAGTTACGCCGTCACGGCAGTAGAGGTAATCGAAATTATACTTATTAAAGATATCAGTTGTAGAAGATGTAACTGTGTTAGCAGTAACACCATTTGCTCTGTCACCATGGTAACCGTCAGTTGAGTCCTTAGCAACGAAGGTGATAACTTCGTAGCCTTCTTCGTAAAGTGTGATAGGCTCACGGTAGTCGTAACACTGGTACTGTGTTGCGCTGATACCGAATGCACCAGGGTTAGAACCAGGAACAGTTGACTGTGTATAGTTGTTGAATGTAACACCGTTTGGTACGTTACCTGCAGCTGTGTTGCCCTTAGCAGGAACTGTAACCATTGTGTAGAATGATGTACCGTCTTCAGATGGAATCATCAGCTGAGCTGACCAACCACCGAAGTACTCGGCATTGTTAGTACCCCAAGCGTAGCAAGCTACGAATGGACCCCAAGCCTGATCCTTGATAGCAGTAGCATCAAAGTAGATATCGATCTGTGCGAGGTTGTTTGCAGTAGCGTAAGCTTCTGTTACAAAGTAGATAGGTACGATATAGCAATCGCTCTCAACAAATACAGAACCCTGATATGTGTTGTTACCCATTGTGACAGGAGTTACGATTTCGTAGCGCTCTTCTTCAATATGATATACGATGAACTTGTCAACGTAATAGTTTGGAGCTGCTGTACCTGTAATTGTTGTTTCGAAAGAAACTGTACGTGGCTCAGTAATCTTGAGCTTCTTGTATTTCTCTCTTGTCTCGCCCTCGTTCTGAACTAAAGTATCAGTTGGGTTTGTGATGTCTTCGTCAATAAACTTGGTTGTAGCATCAAATACTGCAGAGTTGTATGAACCAGGAACGTCTACACGACCTGATGAGAGGTAGATATGACTACCATCTTTTGCAGCTTTACAAGATACGTCGATTGATTTGTTACCATTGAGTTCAACAATGATCTCGTATGGCTTGATAGCTGATGCGTCAACATTAAGTGCGTAGCACTGTGTTCCCCAGCCAACAGTTGCCATGTAAGCGTTTGCGTTGAATGTAACGTTAAAGCTTGAATCGAAAATACAATAGCTGCTTGAGTCTGTCCAGTAACTTGTTGTAGGGTTGTTAGAAACTCTGAACCAAGCACCAGGATTCA
>JAFUKO010000123.1 GCA_017473555.1 Ruminococcus sp.
ATTCCAAGCACTCTTCCTTTGGCATAGTGAATGGATGGTGCATAGCAACCCATTCGCCACTCTCTTCATCATACTCGAAGAATGGGAAGTCAACAATCCATACAAACTTGAACACATCAGGAATAATGTCAAGTTTTTTAGCAACGTTAAGTCTTAATGCTCCGAGTGTAGGGAGAGTAACATTGTCTTTATCAGCAACGATTAAAACAACGTCGCCCTTTTCAGCGTTTAATGTTGAGAGAATGTTCTCAAGCTCGCCCTCTTTCATAAATTTAGCGAATGAGCAAGCAGGTGTATCCTCAACCCATCTTACAAAAGCAAGACCCTTAGCGCCGATACCTCTTACAAACTCTGTAAGCTTGTCAATTTCTTTACGAGTGAGTGTAGATGCCGCACCCTTTGCAACGATAGCACGAACTGAACCACCGTTGTTAACAGCATCAGTAAATACTTTGAAGTCGCAGTCTTTAACAAGATCAGATAAATCCTGAATCTGCATATCAAAACGAACATCAGGCTTATCTGAACCGTACTTGTTCATAGCATCCTTGTATGTCATACGCTCGAATGGAGTTTCTAAATCCTGACCAAGTACTTCTTTGAATAAACGTTTGAAAAGACCTTCGTTGATTTCAAGAATATCCTCAACATCAACAAATGAAAGCTCCATATCAATCTGAGTAAACTCAGGCTGACGGTCAGCACGCAGGTCCTCATCTCTGAAACATTTAGCAAGCTGAATATATCTGTCAAAACCGGATAACATCAAAAGCTGTTTATAAATCTGTGGTGACTGTGGAAGAGCGTAGAACTTGCCGTTGTGAATACGGGAAGGTACTAAATAGTCACGTGCACCCTCAGGGGTAGATTTGATGAGCATTGGTGTTTCAATTTCAATGAAACCGTTTTCGTAGAAATAATCTCTTGCAACCTTAGCAATCTTTGAACGCAGATAAATGTTGTCATAAAGCGGTTTTCTACGTAAATCAAGGTATCTGTATTTTAAGCGGATATCTTCGCTTGTCTTACAGTCATCAATGATTTCAAAAGGAGGAGTCTGAGCTTTTGAGAGAACTCTTAAATCAGTAACCTCGATTTCGATATCACCGGTAGCAACCTTGTCAGTTTTTGAGCTACGCTCACGTACATATCCCTTTGCACAGAGAACATACTCAGAACGAGCTGAAGATGCTTTTTCAAAAATTTCTTTATCTGTTGTGTCGTTGAATGCGAGCTGAACAATACCTGTGCGGTCTCTTAAATCAATGAAGATAAGCTGACCGAGGTCACGCTGTCGCTGTACCCAACCGCAAACAGTAACTTCTTTATCAATATCGGTAATTCTAAGGTCACCGCAGTAGTGTGACCTTTTAAGTCCTGTCATAAATTCTGCCATTTTTAGTCACTCCTTATTATAGTACTTGTCCGTTCTGTGCATCAAAAAGTGCGTCATAAAACTGTGTGAGGAAATCTTCGCCTAAAGATACTTCAACCTGTTCGCCTGACTGCATATTTTTAAGTTTAGCTTTGTTTTCAAGAATTTCGTTATCGCCGATTACAACCGAGAACTTTGCGCCGATTTTATCAGCGTACTTCATCTGGGCTCTCAGTCCTCTGCCAACAACGTCACATTCAGCATAAAGAGAAGCTGAACGTACCATCTGTGTAAGTTCAAACGCCTTTGCCTGAGCCTCATCACCCATTGACGCGAAGTAAATATCGCAAGTAGAAGGTTTTTCAATCTCGATACCCTGAGCGTCCATAAGCATAAGAAGTCGCTCGATACCTAATGCAAAACCTAAAGACGGCATATGCTGTCCGCCTAATTCTTCGATAAGACCGTCGTATCTACCGCCACCGCAAACAGTAGCCTGAGCACCGATGTCAGTTGAAACAAATTCAAACACTGTTTTTGTGTAATAGTCAAGACCTCTTACGATTGTTGGGTTGACTATGTATTCCACTCCTGCTTTAGTGAGCAGAGCCTTAACCTTTTCGAAGTGGTCAGCACATTCATCACAAAGATAGTCAAGTACCTTTGGTGCATTTTCTGCAATACCCGAACAAACAGGGGATTTACAGTCTAAAATTCTCATCGGGTTGCGTTCAAGTCTGCCTAAACAAGTTTCACACAGCTCGTCTTTTGAGCTTTCAAAGTACTCTTTGAGTGCTTCGTGATATTTCTTGCGACACTGTGGACATCCGATAGAGTTGAGCTCGAGTCTTAAATTCTTAATCTGTAAGCGGTCAAAAATTGACTTGGCCGCACAGATGAGCTCAGCGTCAGCAGCAGGATTAGACGTGCCGTAGCACTCAAGACCAAACTGGTGGAATTCACGCAAACGACCTGCCTGAGGCTTTTCATAGCGATAGCAGGAAACAAAGTAGCTTGCTTTTACAGGTAAGCCATCATTGTAGATAGCGTGTTCGAGCAAAGCTCTTGCCGCACCTGCTGTACCCTCAGGACGCAGAGTGATAGATTCGCCACCCTTTGTATCAAAAGTATACATCTCTTTTTGAACAACGTCGGTAGTTTCGCCCACTCCACGTGAGAAAAGCTTTGTGTGTTCAAAAACAGGTGTTCTGATTTCTTTATATCCAAAACTTGCGGATTCCTTACGCATAATGTCCTCGACAAACTGCCAACGGTAGCTGTCCTTTGGTAAGACATCCTCGGTTCCTCTGACTTTTTTAGTGAGTATAGCCATTTTTTTCAGCCTCTTTTCAGTACAAACTTATCTAGTATATAATATATCACATTTTATCCCGTTTTCCAATAGGTTGAGAAGATTTTTTAGGGTTTCTAATTAGTATAAATAATGTAAATGATACCGAATTTTTACCGTAAGTTCACAACTTGATAAAATTATTATGCTAAAATGCAATTATAACTTGAAAATATACTCAAATAGTAGCATAATAGACTTAAAAGGAGGGCGTATAATGAAAAAAATCATTAGTACGTTGCTTGCTGTAATACTATTAGCAAGCGTTATGGTGATGCCTGCACATGCGGCGGTGTCATCAGCAACTATAGAGAGAGCCGTGCAGTGGGCAATTGATACTGCTAATGACGATAGCCACGGCTATTCACAGGCAAATCGTTGGGGTAACCCTGACTATGACTGTGCATCGTTTGTTATTTCAGCTTTCAGAAGTGCTGGCTTTGAGCTCAGAAATGCAGTTCATTGCGGTAATATGAAACAGCCGTTTATAGATGAGGGATTTGAGTGGATTCCTAGTTCAGAGATTGATCTCAGCACCTCAAAATACTTAAAGCGTGGCGATATTCTTCTTAACACCAGAAGTCACACCGAGATTTATATTGGCGATGATATGCAGGTAGGTGCCCACGACGGTACATATGATATTTTCGACTACAACGATCCTGGTGACTCAACAGGAAAAGAAATCTGTCCTGTTAAGTATAACAACTGGTCTAACTGGGAGGGAATTCTGCGTTATCCTGCAGAAGACCCGATTGATATCGGCGATACGTTTTACGCTACTATTGTTAACAATTCAACAGGAAAAGCGTTGACTAACGATTCTAACGAGAACTGCGAGAACCGTAATGTTACTATACGTTCTTTGACAGGTGAGAAAAATCAGCTTTGGAAATTTGAAAAAAGAGAGAATGGCTCATATAAAATTTCCAGCGTGTTCAATGACCTGGCACTTGATGTAACAAAGGCAGGAACAGTTGCAGGCACAAACGTAAGCGTGTATTTTTCAAACGATAAGCCAGCCCAGCAGTGGAATGTATATGGCGAAGAAGGTATGTATCGACTAAAGCCTCTGTGTAACCAACTGGCACTTGATGTAGCACCCGGTGATGCTGACGGCACAAACGTAAGAATGGGTACAGATAACAACGCAGCATCACAGTATTTCAGCATAAATAAGCTATCTGCTCCGCAGAGTACTTATGTTGAATGTGCTCCGGGTACATCATTTACTCAAACTGCTCTGTGGTGGAATATGACACTGTATACAGATGCGTATGATGTTGAGATTTACGCAACTGCAGTGAGTGCAGATGAGCCGTACTTAACTCTCGCAGACTTAAAGGAAACATACTGTCAGGTTGAGTTACCTGCAGGTGAGTTCAAGGCTGTTGTATACAGTAAGAATGTAGTTGGCGAAACAAAAAGTATAAATGAAGTTAGTTTTACTGTCGAAAAAGGGACAGGATACCGAGTAGGTGACGTTGACCTTGATGGAGATATCTCTGTTTTAGATGCGACACAAATCCAGCTGTATCTGGCACAGTTTGAAGAATTAACTTTCGGACAAATTGAACTTGCCGACACAGATAAGGATAATGATGTCTCAATTTTAGATGCGACACAAATCCAGCTGTTTATCGCAAGATTGATTGATTCACTTTAATTTAAAATAGCGAAACATAAAACAAAGCCCGTATCAGATGATACGGGCTTTTGTATATGTAAAAATAACGTAAGTGCCAAAAAACTCAATAAAACCTTGAATGAGTAAAACAAAATATATAGGGGCTAAAAATTTATCTGACGATATTTCTCCAGTCAAGGTCACCACGTTCAAGACCGTGGATAAGAACTTCACCTGTTGCGATATTTGTTGCAAATGGTATGTTGTGCATATCACAAAGGCGGAGCAGGTTTACATCGTTTGGTTCGTTTGGCTTTGGTGTGAGCGGATCACGGAAGAACAAGAGCATATCAATTTCGTTACAAGCGATACGTGCAGCAATTTGCTGGTCGCCACCCTGTGAACCGCCAAGGAAGTTCTGAATCTCAAGGCCGGTTGCCTCGCTTACCATCTTGCCTGTAGTTCCTGTGGCGCAAAGGTTGTGTCTGCTCAGAATTCCGCAGTACGCGATACAAAACTGTACCATCAGTTCTTTTTTCTCATCGTGTGCAATAAGTGCGATATTCATAAATATTCCCTCCTGAACAAAAAATCCTAAAATATATAGTAAAAAGTTTAAACCTTGATAGTCAATGGAATGTTATCACCGAGCAGTCTTTGTACAAGGCTGTCGAAAACAACGGAAGAGCTTGCCCAGTTTGTGGCTAAAAGTCCTCGCTGAGATAGTGCCGCAATACGTACGTCTTCAGGAATCAGTGCGATAAGCTGTACTCCAACTGTGTCGATAACTTCGTCGAGGTCATTGTAAAGTTTAGTGGATAAAAATCGTTCCTTATCAAAACGATTGATGACAAGTCTTATATCTGTGATACCAAAGTCGATGAGCTTATTCTTGATATTAACACCACCACGGATGCTGGTAGGTTCAGTGTTAACAACAATCAACGCTCTGTCGGCAGCAATAGCGGCAGAATCAAAGCCCGAGCCAACACCCGCAGGAGCATCGATAATAACATAGTCATAGTCGTTTTTATGTTCATCAACAAATTGTTTCATAACCTGAGGGCTGATTTCATCTTCGGCAGAAATCGGAGCAGCTAAGGTGTAAAGACCTTTTGCACCGTTACATTCATAAAGAGCATCACTCAGTTCACAAGTGCCTGAAATAACATCAGAAAGATCATACACAAGTCGGTCGGTGATACCAAGCATCATATCAGTGCCTCTCATACCGCTGTCACAGTCGATGATAAGAACTTTATTCTGTTTTCTAACAAGTGCCAGTGCAAGAGATGTAGACACGGTTGTTTTACCTGTACCGCCCTTGCCTGATGCGACAACAATAACTTGACTCATAAATAATACCTCATTATTATTTTAGCACAAATTACAAAAAAGAGCAACGTTATTTCGTTGCTCTTTGCGTAGAATAATAGGTTTGAAAATTGGGCAAAATTTACGAAAATATAGTTAATTACTTAACAAAACGGCTTTTTTATGCGGTTTTTAGCATTTTCATAATATAGTTTACAATGTTTTATCAAAAGCTTAGCCCCAGCCTTTTGATTGTACCTGTTTAACCGTCTTGTTATAAAAATACGCATCCATCATATCCATTGCGGTGTACATTGCGTACTTACCTTTCGCACCATGCTCAAGCACTACTGCAACCGCTACTTCAGGTTTATCATACGGAGCGTAGCATACAAAGATTACATGGTCACTTCCCGCATTTTCTGCTGTACCTGTTTTTGCTGCTACAGCTTTTGGATACGCAGATACTATAGTAGCGGTACCTGAGGTTACAACGCTACGCATAGAACTCTTAACTGTTTTGAAATGGTCTTTTGAAATACCTGCATCGGCTAAAACCACAGGCTTTTTAGGATCGTTATAGAGTAGTTCTTCATCACGCTCGTAATTTACGATTTTTCTGACCATATGGGTCTGGTATCTTACACCGTTGTTTGCGACAGCTGACATATAGGTTGCAAGCTGCATCGGAGTGAAAGTGTTATCTGACTGGCCGATAGCTGCCTGAACGGTGTTGCCCTCATACCAGGTTGTAGAATCTCTTCCTGCAAGCACACCGACAGACTCGTCTATTTCTATGCCTGTTTTTACACCAAGTCCGAATTTCTCGGCGTACATATAAAGTGTTGTCGCTCCAAGTCGTCTTCCTGTTTCAGCAAAGTAGTAGTTGCACGATACTGTCATCGCAGAGTGCAGGTTGATTGAACCGTGAGTACCCATACAATTAACGATATCATCAGGATAGTAATCGTAGTGTTTTGTACAGCGGATTGCTGTGTTTTTGGTGATAACCTTCTCCTGTAAAGCCGCAAGTGCTACACAAGGCTTGAAAGCTGAACCCGGAGAGAACGAACCATCGAAAGTTCTGGAGAACATCGGAGAATGCTCGTGTGTGTTGAGCCACGCATTATAATCGCTGTCATAGTATTTGCTGATGTCATAGTTAGGAGCAGATGCGGCTGCGATAACAGAATTGTCCTTTGTGGAAATCATAACAGCACCGCCACAGTAGCAGTCTTCGCCAAGGCGTTCTTTCTGCGATTTATTAGCAGCTTTAGCCGCTCTTACTTCGCTTTCGCCCTCGGCTCTTGCTCTGTTAATGTTTTTCTGTAAAGAGTAGTTTGCAACAGCCTGAACATTAGAGTCGATAGTAAGATAAACCGTGTCACCAGGGTGAGCTTTGACGGATTCAGTTTCACTTATGATGTTACCGTTCTCGTCTTTAACAATAGTTTTTTCACCTGACTGACCTCTTAAATACTCTTCAAGAGCAGACTCAATACCGAATTTTCCGATAACGTCGTTTATATCGTAGCCGTTGTCCTTGTTAGCTTCATACTCTTCAGCAGAGAGTGAGCCGACTACTCCTAAAATATGAGGAATAAGAGAACCGTTTTTTATAATACGCTCATTTGTAACTCGGATTTCAACGCCCGGTATTGCCTGAGTCTGTTCAGATACAACTGCAACAGTATCAGATGATACTTTTTCTGCGAAAATGTAAGCCTGTGAATATGAATATCCGCTACGCTCCATATTATATCGAACGGATACTACGTTTCTTTTTACAGTAAGGTCCTCGATTGTGTCAGCGTCGTATCGTTTAGCAAGGGCATCGAGTATGTCATCAGGATTGCTGAGTTCTTCATTGTTTAACATACTTTCACCTGTTATGTAAGACAGCGAGCCCTCACTGTCACTTTCAAAAGTGAGTGCACCATTTACTATATCAATAGGCAGTGCATCCACCCATTTTGCGTTACATATATCGCACAACTCTAAAAGTCTGATAATAATGGAGTTTATCTCGCCTTCTTTGACATATATCTTGTTGATAACGATGTTGTAAGCGGTTTTATTCACTGCCAGTTCCTTGCCGTTTACGTCGAGTATTTCTCCTCTTGTTGCGTCAGAAACCTCTGTGTAAGAGGTGGATTTTGCAGAAATCTCCTTGTATTGTTCGGAATTAACAATCTGCCAGTCGAACAGTCTTATAGTAAAACCACAAAAAATAAGGACAACTATAATACCGCAAATGATAATTCTGAGATTTGAATTCTTATTATCTTTGCTCATACAGTTATCCCTTCTTTCATTTTTTAAGTTGTAGTAAAATCAGTCACAAAGAGTTTCGTACACAAACTTGTTAACAAAATAGAAGACAATTGTGCACAAAATTGTCTGGACAATTCGTGAAATATAGTGATTCACAAAGTATACACCTGCGTTATCGTAGCCTTTGATAACAAAAGCAAAAACAAAGTGCAGTGATAAAAGAGCCGTGATTACAATAACGGCAGTCAGCATTACGTTGTAAAAATTAGCGGCGATAAAATTATTGGCACAAAAGCCTAATATAAAGCAAACTATCGCAAGTGATATAGTAAACAGGCCTATGGAGTTTGAAAAACCTAAATCGGTAAGCATACCACACGCAACCCCGAATATCATCGCAGGGACTTCGTTTTCGAAAACTGCAATAGTCAATGCAAGTGCAACGAGAATACAAGGAGTCGCACCAAAAATCTCGGGTAAAAGCGACGGAGTGGAGCCAAGCACAAAGAAAACTAAAATCTCTATGCTATATGCGAGATATCGGAAAAATCTTAAGTTCTGCATCACTGTTTCCCCGTATTTGAATTAAGAAGCACTTCACCCTGACCGGTATAATCTGTGATAATAGCAAGGTCAGTGATGGTTGTAATATCATCGTATGGCTTTACTACAGCGTAGTAAGTCGAATTGTAGGTGTCGTAGCATACATCTGTTACTTCGCCTATGATAAGTCCTTTCGGATAAATTCCACTGACACCGGTAGAGGTGATTATATCGCCTGTTTTTACTTTATGAGAAGCCGAAAGCTTTGTGAATGTAGTGAGATTATCGTCACAATAAAGTGCTGAGCCTGTGACAATACCCATATCGTTGCTTTTGTTGTCAGTTGCGCCAACACTGGTTTGCGGTGAAAGGATAGTCACAACCTTGCATGTGTTAAGGTCGGTTTCACTTACCCAACCGATAAGACCGTTGTCCGATACCACAGGGTCACCCACGGCTATGTCGGAGGTAGTGCCCTTGTCCAGAGTAAAAGAGTAGAATTCGTTGTTTGCGTCACGTCTTAAAACTACAGACGGAACGAGTGAATACTCAGGATGTTCCTTTTTAAGGTCATAGAATTTCCACAGTCTTGTGTTTTCTGTCAATGTATCGTAGTAATTGACAAGCTGTGATCTAAGCTGTGCATTCTCTTCCTTTAGCTTTTCGTATTCGCTCAAAAGCTCGGAGTATGACATATCCTCGTCACTTGTAGCGGCTGCAGTTACTTTAGATAACGGATATGTAACGCTGTTGACCGTGGAGGATAGAAGATTTTGGTTGATGCTGTTGGTGAATACCGATAGCACAATCAGAATAAAAACAGTAGCCAAGAAAATTCTGACGCTGTTTGATTTAAAAAAATCTTTCATTTTTACCTCCTGTCATAAAATAATTTCGCACCGCACAGATTTTGTGCGGTGCTAAAACGCAATGCGTAAATGTTAATGTCAGATGAATTTAGGTGCGTTTTGTACCTTGAAGTTCGGGTCAAGCTTTCTGCCTGTACCATCAACAACGCAGTCAAGCGGACGCTCAGCAACATATACAGGCATACCTGTCTGCTGCATAATCAGCAGGTCTAAGCCTCGAAGTAACGCACCGCCACCTGTTAGCATAATGCCGTTATCGATAATGTCAGCTGAAAGCTCTGGTGGAGATTTTTCAAGTGTTGTGAGAATAGCTTCAACAATAGTTGAAAGTGGATCAGCTAAAGCATCTCTTACTTCAGCTGCAGTGATTTTGATGTTTTTAGGCAAACCATCAACAAGGTTTCTGCCTTTGACAGTCATTTCACCCTCGTTTTCGTAAGGATACGCAGAACCGATTGCAATCTTAATGTCCTCAGCGGTACGTTCACCGATGAGAAGATTATACTTTTTCTTGATGTATGTGATAATTGCTTCGTCAAACTTGTCGCCCGCAACTCGTACCGAGCAGGATGCAACGATATCGCCAAGAGATACGATACCTACTTCAGAAGTTCCGCCACCAATATCGACAACCATACTGCCCTGTGGCTCAAAAACAGGAAGTCCTGCACCAATAGCTGCAGCCATAGGCTCTTCGATAAGCTCGATATATTTGCCGCCAGCCTGTCTTGCTGCATCTTCAACAGCGTTACGTTCAACCTCAGTAACTCCACTCGGTATACAAATGACGATTCGTGGTCGTGTAAAGAAGTTAGACTTAACTACCTGCTTTATAAAATACTTGAGCATAGTAGCGGTGATTTCAAAATCGGCAATAACGCCATCTTTAAGCGGTCTTATAGCAACGATAGAACCAGGTGTTCTACCAATCATATCCTTAGCTTCCTGTCCTACAGCGACAACCGTGTCTTTTCTGACATCAACAGCCACAACGGAAGGTTCACGCATAACTATACCCTTGCCCTTGACATAAACAAGGGTGTTAGCGGTACCGAGGTCGATACCGATATCCTTAGAAAAAAACATATATAATTCCCCTTTTTGAGAATATCAAATCATTGTAAATAAAAACATTTCCCTATTCTTTCTTAGTATAACCGATTATTGTGTTTATTTCAATAATTTTTCAGGACATAATTGTTAATTTTATAATAACAATATTGCGTATTGTTGATAGGTATACACTTGAGAATCCGTTTTTAAGACGTTTAATTCTTTCCTGTACTGCCAAAACCGCCTTCGCCACGCTCGGTGCTATCGAGGTCCTCTACTTCAACAGCATCGCAAACGCACACAGGGGCAATTACCAGCTGTGCTATACGCTCATCAGGCATGATAGTGTAAGGATTTTTTGAGATATTTGTAAGACCGACGCAAACTTCGCCACGATAATCCGAGTCAACTACACCGACACAGTTAGCCAGTGTGATACCGTGCTTGATAGCAAGACCTGATCTTGCGTAGATATACGCAACATAGTTTTCGTTTTGAAGAGCAATGGCGAGTCCGGTTGGAATAACCTTGATTTCGCCGGGTTCAATTGTTATCTCGCTGTCGATACATGCGTGCAAATCCATGCCTGCCGAACCTTTTGTTGCACGCTGAATCATTTTTGCGTTTTCTCTCAGCTTTTTTACTTTTAATATCTGCATATAAATCTCTCCTGCAATATTTTCTAAAAACTTGCAAAGTTTGAACACAATGTTCAAATAAATATTACGTAAACGAATATTAAAAAATATATATTTCTCTTATGAAATAATGTGTAATTTCTTTAGAATAATTCTTTAAAAGATTGTGAAATTTTTCACACCTCTTAAGTATAAACCATGTGTAAAACGCGTGAAACTACGGTTTTCGCTCAATTTTTTAAGGATTTTTTCCTTGTTTTCCACAGAGTTTTCCACATACATGTGAAGAATTGTGAAAACTACGCTTTTTGATTTATAAATCTCCTGTGGCAAAATAAGCGGTACACAGTTAAGGATTTCGGTAACTACGCCGTCGCATCTGAGTGAGAATTGTTCACCCTTGCGGTCTTGCAGTTTTAAACTCTTTTTGCAAGTTGCACACGAGTTTACACCGCTTTTAACAGGACAATTGCGTGTCATCATCAGTGGCATATAGCCGTAAGATGCAACGCCAACAGGGATTTCTGATTTAAGGGCGTTGATTCTTCTGTAATCAAGCTCAATAGAAAGCTCTACATCAGCGCAACCAAAGTCTTTTGCCCATTTTAAGGACAGTGAGTTCGCTATATTCATAGCAAAACTCAAGTGAGCGTTGATACCAAGTTCTTTACAAATATAAACAGCACCGATGTTGTGACAATAAGCGTCGCTTATTCCCATAGTTTTTGCTTTTTTGAGTGCATTTAATATTTTTTCTTCACGAGAGAACATACCACGTGGTATTTCTACCGCAATATTGATGCCGTCTTCTTTGAGTTGAGCGACCTTCTCGCTGTTTTTAACGACATCAAAAAGAGGAGCGAATACATAAGAAAACTCGGAAAAACTCTGAGGTATCTCAAGGTCTGACACTATGGCACGCTGTGTGCGAATACAGGGGTGAGTGTTATTTATATCTTTAGTAAGAGAAGAAAAGTTCAGCTCGTTAACTTCGTAGTCATGCCATTTTTCACGCTTTGCTGACAGCAGCTCAAGTGATTCACGGCGTAAGGCGTTCATATCTTTTGCAGGGATAAATGCATCGCCTGAAATTGTGCAGTTGAGTGTCTTAAGAATATATGGAGTGTCACCGGTTTTTGAAAGGTAGCTCTCGATTTTTTCTCTTGTAACGCTCATATTTTGTGCTTGCTGAACGTTAGTGTTGCCACTTATGGTCACGGTGTTAATACCGTCGGATACGCTAAGTGTTATAGGTTTACCGACAGAAATAGTTATATCAGCAGTAATCTCAACACGCTGAAGCTCGTCTTTATAGGTTGAACGAATATTTTTCAGTAACTTTTCAGATGCCGAAATAACGTCTTTACGTTTACGATAGCCGAACATATAGTGGCCGAGTTTATCGGTATAATAGCCATCAGTAAAGCCGGTACGAGAGAAAACTGCCTGAAGTTGTTCTGTAGTTTCGCTATCGACAAAACCATTATCACGCATTTGTACACACGCTTTAACAGCAGATGCTACATACTCAGGACGTTTCATTCTGCCCTCGATTTTAGCACTGACTACTCCTATTTCCTGTAACTCTCTTATGTATTCGACCAGCGAGTTGTCTTTCAGGCTGAGCGCATGAGTGTTGGAAGGGTCGGATGAAAAAGGAAGTCGGCACGGTTGAGCACACATTCCACGGTTAGCACTGCGAGTGCCAAGCATAGCGCTCATATAGCATTGACCCGAAACGCACATACACAGTGCTCCGTGTACAAACACTTCAAGCTCAATGTCACAGTTATCAGCGATGTATCTGATTTCATCCTTTGACATTTCTCTGGCGAGTACTACACGTGAAAAACCAAGCTCTTTCAACGCCTTTGCACCTGAAAGGGTGTGTACACTCATCTGGGTGGAGGCGTGCAGCTTAAGTGAAGGTACCATTTTTCTGACAGCCTGTGCCAGGCCGATATCCTGAGTAATAAGTGCATCGATATCGCAATCACAGGCGTTTCTGACAAGTTTCAAAGCATCGTCAATTTCGTCATCAAAAATGAGAGTGTTAAGTGCCAAATATACCTTTACTCCGTAGGTATGGCAATATTTCACGGCATCTTTAAGTTCATCAATTGTGAAATTCTTAGCTGATGCACGTGCAGAAAAATCTTTAGCTCCGACATATACAGCATCTGCGCCACTTCGTACAGCAGCATAAATGCTGTCAAAACCACCACTAGGAGCTAATATTTCAATTTTACTCATCAGTTTCGTCAAACAGGCTGTACTGACGGATAGGAGTGTAGCCTTTCTGCTCGTTCTGTTGTTTCATAAAACGTTCTTTGAACGGATTCTTGTGCTCGTGGCTATGGCGTTTTTTATCAGTCTTTTTTTCTGTACTTATAGCAGGAGCGACAGCTACGGGTTCATTTTTTTCGTCCTTATTAACAGGGATGCCGATGATGTCTTCTTCATCCTCAATTTCTGTGATAGCATCATCCTTGTCTTCGTCAAAATCAAATGATAAATCATCATCTGAGTCGATTTCTATTTCTATTTCCTCTGTTTTTTCGGTTGTCTTCTTTATTTCAACAGAAGATGCTATCAGTGTTTTCTTTGATTTGAGGAGCTCAGCTTTTTCGCTCTTAAGCTTTTCAATCTCAGACTTTAAAGCGTCGTTTTCTTGTCTTAAGGTATCAGAATCTTTTATATAATCTTTGATTTGCTCTTTGAGTTCGTTTAAAGCAGCTCTTGCTTTAGCTTCATCATCACAAAAATCAAGTGCAGCCATAACGGCACACTTTTCCTTAGACATATTAGAAGATGTAAACATTGAGTTTATTGCTGTGTCAACCTTTGATGCAATTGTTGACACGTATTTTTCAGATTCGGTAGTGATGAGGGTGAGTTTCTGGCCCGCAACAAAAACTGATATCTTTTTCTTTTCCATAATAACACCTCTGCAAAAGATTTTTAACCGAATAAATTATATACCAAAACCTGTAAACACCACAAGTTTTACTACCGTATTGTAATAATTATCGGTCAAATGTTTTCTAATTGTTACACAAAAATAAACCGTCCGACAGCTTTTGCTATCGGACGGGTATTTAATAGTTTCTGTTTAGTTTAATTCGGCGAGGCTGAGCTGAATGGCTGTAGCATCCAAAACGTTACGTTCGCCGTCTTTGTTCATATCACTAACATAAGTCAGGTTGTTACCATACCACCCGATGTAATCGTATTCGGAATACTGAGCAAGTTTAGCACAAACAAGCTGAATAAAAGTTGCATCCAGAATACTGAGTTTACCGTCAGCATCAACGTCACCCAAAGGAGTGCCGATGCTGAACTTTTCCATATACTCAGGCAAGAAAGGATAGTCATCTACAATTGTTTTAGAAAACGGAATAAACTCATCATTTTCTAAATCATACAAAGCATAGCCAAAACGGAAAGGGACATAAAGCTGAGGCTGAGTGATAATTCTGTCGCCAATTATGCCACCGTCAAGTGCATCGGCAGCCATAGCGTAATGAGCAAAAATTATAGCATAGTCCATACCGTCATCATAATCTACATCCATTTCGCCAATTTCGCTATAAAAGAACTCGCCTTGATAGTACGCCGGTTCTGTCTCGGGATAATGTGCAAATAAGCGGTTGATGTATATATGTGCGTTTTCGTTTTCTACTACTCCGTTTTCGAAGTAATCCACACTATATACAAGGTCACATTCTGCAATTTTGTGAACATCCTGAGCTTTGACGCTCACGATAATGACGTTTTGAAAAATCACTATTTCTTCGTAGTGGATGTTTTCAAAAACAACAGGCTCAAATTCTGTTATAAACCAGTTGTCATAGTATTCGTTGAGCTCTTTTCTGGCTTTAGCTATATCAGGCCAACTCGGCATTTCGGTTGCGTTTGGACTGTAGCCTTTAGGTGTCACATAGACGTCTACTGTGTCATCGTCGGATTTTTCTGACAGAACTTGAAGGAGTTGGTTGCTTATTTTGCTGTTTTGAGCAAATGTAGGAAAAACAGACATTGAAAGTATGAGAGCACAAATGATAATAAAACATAAGATTTTTTTCATAGCAGTAACCTCCTTACTTGACAGTTACGTAAACAGTTTCTTCAAAAATTATCTCACCATTAACGTTTGTAAAATAGAAATTGTAGTAATCAGAAACCAGAGCATCTACTGATTTATACCCTTCAAAGCTTACAATTACATTACCATCGCCGACATAGATGACATTAGCAGGATAGATTGTAGGATCCGTTTCACCACTCATAACACCCTCTCTGTCAGGCACAATATAGCAGTAAACTGTTGAGCTGCCACACAATGCGCTTTCGGGAACAAAACCAATGCTCACACCACTCTCTGTGATATCGGGACCGTCAGGAAAAACGCTAGGATTAGAAGGTTGACCGTTCGGTTTCGTAGAGTCGTCATCAGGCTGGGTTTCAGGTTCAGTGGGCTTTGGAGCTTGAGTCGGCTTTGTGGTAGGGGCAGTTGTGGGGTCTTGAGTGCTATTTTGGGTATCATCCTCAGTTTCTTTGACATTTTCTGAAGGTGTGTAGGTCGGCTTTTGCGAAACGCCGTTTTGCGTTTCATCATTATTAGTCGTTTCTGTTATATTATTTTGCGTTGCACTTACGTCAGGATGCTTAATAGGAAGAATATCTCCTCTTGGTATCAAACTGTAAAGAGCAACACTCAAAGCACATACCGCTATAAAACACGCAACATATGCGAGATTTCGGTAAAAAACAGGGAAAGTAAAAATGCTCTTTTTCTGTTTTGGCTCTGAATTTAGACTCAGGGCTTTCTCTACCCAGGAATCAGGGATTTCAAGGTTTTCGATACTATCAAAATTTACCTTTCTCATCTTTCGTCACCTCCGTAAATAGCTTTGAGTTTTTCTCTGCCACGACGCAGGATAGTTTTAATGGTGTTTGGTTTTTTCCCTAAGATTTCAGCAATTTCATCAATTTTGTACCGTTCTATATAGTGCAGATACAAAACGTTGCGGTACTTTGGCTCGAGCTTTAAAAGTGCCCATGAAATGTCGCACTCGTTTTCAGGAAAGTTCACTGAGTTAGCTTCGACGTCTTTGAGGGGTAGCAGAGGGGTGTTGTCACGGAGAAAGTTCTTACATTCGTTAATTGCAACACGTATAAGCCACGCTTTCAGGTGGTTTTCGTCGGTAAAATCGGGGGATTTTGTATAGAGTCGAGCAAAAACATTCTGGAAACAGTCCTCTGCGTCTGCATAGTTTTTAAGTCGCACCAGACATAAGGAGCCTACGGCTTTTTTGTACTTGATTACAGTTTGTTCGTATGTAAGACCCGCAAAACGCTTTTCTGCCATTTTTATCCCCCCTCTATTATTAAAACACATTAAACGCACAAAAGGTTTCATTTTTTAGAAAAAATTATTTAAACATAAAAAAGACCCGACAGAATTAACTGTCGGGATAAGAGTTTTTAATAGAAAATGTAGTCAGCGAGCTTTCTTTGGATTTTTGTTGCGTCGAGTATGCTTACCTTTGAGTCGAAGTCTATGTCTGAGAGTAGTTGTTCTTCTTCTGATAACTCATCAAGAGAAGCGAGGTGCAACCCGATTGCAGTTGCATCAAGGATAGAAATCTCACCGTCATTGTCTGCGTCGCCAACAAGTTTGTCGGCGGTTGATAGTTCTTTCTGCCATTCGACTTTTACGCCGGAGTTTTCGATGGTATTCTGTACCTGTTCACATGATAGACCGAGTTGATAAGCAATCTGATCTATAATTTTCTGGTCACTTTTGCCTAAAAACATTCGAGCATTTTCCATAGAATTTATCAAGGCGTTTTGGAGTAAACTGATTGGTGTTTTGCCCTTTGGCATACAGGTACCTAATACTTGTCCGATAGGGTTGATTACAAGCTCAGGTCCATGCTCTCTATGGTCTTTGTTATTCCAGAACATATAGTATTCATCACATCCTTCGGGAGATGAATAGTAGTCACCTGTGAGGTAAGCGGTATCGCCCAGAACAGTTGTGTCAAACAGCAGAGGATACTGATGATTACCAGCATTTGTTGAAAACAGGCAACAATACTGAGTGTTTTCTTTGAGGTTTATACCGTTTTCGGTCAGGTTATATGTGTAAATTCCATCGTTGTCTGAGTCGGTACAAATACTTTTGTCACTGTGCCATGGATAAAATGCTTCGCCGTCATATTCCCAGATATGGCAATAGACTTTACTGAATGGTTGCCAGTGTTTTATGGCGGAATTTGCATCAAAATGTAAAACAGCATCTTGAGTGTTGCTTTGAGATGTAGCTGAGACAGGTGTTACTAATAATGATAGAATTAAGAGTGTAGTCAACAGAGTACATATTATCTTTTTCATCTTAATCATCCTCTTATTTGTAGATGTAAATATAATTTTGAACAGGTGACATAATGAGCTCGTTATAAAAAACATACCAGTATTCACCGGATTTTTTAACAACACCCTTGTCAAGAGGTGCGTAAGTTGCTTTTACCATCCCGTCGCCCAAGTCTTCGACTTGTGCTAAATGTTCGTTTGCAAGCAGGTTTTCATCACCCATCAGCTCACCCGTATTATAGTCATACAGCACACAGTAGATGTTGCCGTCGCCAACCAGCAAATCAGATGAAAATTCACCTATGCATAGGTTGTTTACTGTTGTCGGTCCATTTTCGTTAGTGCTGAAATCTTGTGTTTGGTTTTGTGGCGGGTCAAATGTATCAGATTTTGCAGGGAACAAGTCAGGGTCAACAGCAGAGTTTTGACTGGATGTGTTTGTTTGTTCAGTGGTAAATATATCAGTGTTCTCATAATTTCTGAATAACACAAAAGCAAAAATACTCAGGGCGATTATCAGTGTAAAACAGGCTGCAATAGTCGCAATTTTTGGGAAAGAAATACTGTTTTTTTCATCAACTTCAGGTGGGACGTTGAGAGCACCTTCGACCCAACTGTCAGGTACTTCTAAATTTTTGAAGCTGTTGAAATTATGCTCACTCATAAGACTCACCTCCGTAAATATTCTTAAGTTTTTCTCTGCCTCTACGCAACAGACTTTTTACGGTGTTTTCGTTTTTGTCCAGAATTTGTGCAATTTGTGAAACCTCGTAATCTTCAACATAGTATAGGAAAAGGACCTGGCGGTACTTTAAGTCGAGCATCAATAAAGCCCACGAGATATCACATTTGTCATAGGGAAATGAAATGGTTTCTTTGTCCGAATAAGTGAGGGGTAAAAGGCGTTTTGATTTTCTGAGTAGCCTATTACATTCGTTGATAGCAACACGGATGAGCCACGCTTTTAAGTGCTCCTGTGATTCAAAATCGGGCGAGTTTCGGTATAGTTTGAAGAAGGTGTTCTGGAAGCAATCTTCCGCGTCAGCGTGGTTTTTGAGTCGCATCAGACACACTGAGGCGACAGTCCGTTTGTACTGATTGATAGCTTCTTCGTATGAAAGTGCCGCAAATATTTTATCGCCCATTGTTTCACCCCTACACTAATAATATCCTTGAATACGGCTATAGGTTGCATTGTAATAAAATTTTATCAAAATATTGACAAAAAGAAAAGCCACAGCCTATGCTGTGGCTTAAAACTGTTATAGTCAGCGTTCTACATAACCCTGAGAAGTAAGGTTGTCTGCAGTTACGTCAATTGACAAGTAGGCTGCAAAACCATCATATGTGATTACGCCGGCATCAGATAACTTTGTTAGGTTGGCTATGTTGTTGAGGTCGATTGAATGAACAGTGATGATATAGTAATCAGCTGTTTGTTCGTATGTAACAGTACAGCAATCAAGCTCTTCAGCAGGAGCAAAAGTTTCTCTGAAAGTTTCGTCAAGAACTGTAATAACATCATCAGTGTAGTCGCCGATAGGATAGTATATTGTATTAACGAGTTCTTTGATTTTATCGCCGTCGTATCCAAACTCCATTTTTTCAATCATACCATCGTCATCGATGATAGCAAAAGCACGGGAATCCAGACCAATGAATACAGCAGGAGCTTCAATGATGTTGTTGTCAGTGAAGATAGCTGTGTACTCGGCGTTTGGTGTATCGGTGATAGCTGAAATATCACTGGAGTAACTGCTGTCATCAGAAGTTGTGCTGTCAGAAAAGCCAACAACTGCAAAAACAATTGAGCCGACAATAATTAACGCAAAAAGAGCTACAACAATAAGAATAGCTACAATGCAACCCTTGCTGCTTTTTTTAGTCTGTACCGGTGGATGTAAATTACCATTTGGGTTGTATGGCACAGAGCTATTATACTGCGGTGGGGTCTGTTGAGGAGCAACAGGTGCTGCAGTAGGCTGTGCAGGTGCTTCGTAGGTAGGAACTGTCGGCTGTGGAGCAGGCTGTACAGGCTTTTCGTATACAGGAGCTGCTACAGGAGTCACTTCCTGAGGTGCGCCGCAGTTATTACAGAACTTAGCATTATTATCGATTTCACTTCCGCAATTTTTACAAAACATTATATGTCCTCCCTTCAAGTGTGTGCCACTTGGTTGATAAGCTGATTTTATCATTTATATGGCGCAAATGCAACAGATAAGCATAAAAAAGCAAGCCGACAGACAGAGATCGACTTGCTCAGTGTTTTATTCTTTCGGTTTTTCAACGATTTTCATAGCAAACCAGAAAGTCGAACCTTGTCCGACCGCTGATTTAACGCCGTATTCTGCGCTGTATTGGTTGAGGATGTTCTTAACGATAGAAAGACCAAGTCCTGTGCCGACAACAGCCTGTTTGTGCTCTTTGTCAACCTTGTAGTATCTGTCCCAGATATATGGAAGATTTTCACGGGTGATACCTATACCGTGGTCAATAACCTCGACGTAAACCATTGCACCCTTTACAGTCTGGTTGACTATGACGGTTTTATCCTGTCCTGCGTAGTTGACAGCGTTATTGATAAGATTGTATAGAACCTGTGAAATTCTCAGTGGGTCAGCGTAAACATAAGCGTCTTCAGCATAATTGAATTCGATGCTGTAGCCTTCCTGTTCGGTGAGTTTTGTGTATCGTTTGAAAATATCTTTGATACAATCGGTAAGACACAGGGTTTTATTCTCCATAGCAATAGCTCCGGACTCGAGCTTTGATACATCCAGCAGATCATTTACAAGCTGGGACAAGCGGTTAGCTTCATCAATGATAATCTGGATATTCTCCGGACTGTTTTCTCCGGGAATATCACGCATAACTTCAGAGTAGCCTGTTATCATAGTCAGCGGAGTTCTCAGGTCGTGCGAAATATTGGATATAAGCTCACGTCTTAATTCGTCAACTTTTTGCAGTTCGTGAGCTGAGAATGTCAGCGTGTCATTTAGCTCACACAACTCTTTGTAGTTACCGCCTGAGAAAGTCAGGTCATAATTTTGCTGAGCCAAAAGCTTAGCTTTTTTTGTTGTATCGTGGATAGGTTTTGATACATAGTGTGAGGTTACTATTGCAATGAATATGCTGATCAATAGAATGACACCTGTCATAATGATAAGCTGAATTCTTAGTGTTTCAACCGTACTGGCAACAGGAGCAATGTCGGATTCTACAATCACAAAATATGATGGCTCTGTAGAATCGGTTATTACAGCACAAGTAAGAAGCTGTGAGGTTTCTTTTTCCAGAAGTGGAGAAAGCTTGTTTGGCTTATCCTGAGAAAACGGAAGATCGTTTTCTGTTTTTTCGGTAACTTTACCGCCGTTTGACTTAGCTTTTTGGTAGTACTCCTGTACTGAGCTCATATTTATCAGCGAGTGGGTGCTCATAAATTCATGTGGTGCATATACAGGTGTCAGTATGGTGGACCCCATAAAAGGAGATACCGAATAAACGGAAATATCCATATCGTTTTGTTCTTCAATTTCTTTGATAATAGATTTAAGATCCGCTTCTTCAATGTTATGCACGATTGAGTCAGCACATTTTTCAACCTGCACTGTTTTGACAGTACGGTAAAAAGCGTCGAAAAATACAGACTGAAAAAGCCACATAATGATAATCAATACAACAGAGAATATCAGAAATGCCAGCGAGAGGTAGCCTCTTAGGGTCAGCTTTTTATCAGTTAGTTTCAAATCTGTATCCCACCCCTCGTAGTGTTACAATCAGGTTTGCGTAGTCTTTTAGACTTTTTCTTAGTAGCTTGATGTGGGTATCAAGTGTACGGTCATCTCCAAAAAAGTCGTAGCCCCACACCTTACTTATGAGAGTTTCACGTGTGAGTGCAAGCCCTTTGTTTTTCACCATAAAGAAAAACAGGTCGTACTCTTTTGGAGTCATATTGATTCGCTCGCCGTCAATCTCAACGGTTCGTGCCGAAAAATCTACGCACAAACCCTTGTAGATAAAGCGGTCAGTGATAACATTTTCTGTTTTTGTGGAGCGTTTTAATATGGCAGTAACACGCATCATCAGCTCTTTTGGAGAAAATGGCTTTACTACATAGTCGTCAACTCCCAGCTCAAAGCCATGGATGCGGTCATATTCCTCACCTAATGCAGACAGCATAATAATCGGTGTGGTCGAGAAAGTTCTGATTTGTTCTGCCGCACTAAAGCCGTCAAGCTCGGGCATCATAATATCCATTATAATAAGGTCATAATTCTCGTTTTTGCACATATTAAGAGCTTCTAAGCCATTTTCGGCTTCAACGACCGCGTGACCCTCATATATAGCATATTTTTTTATAAGTTCACGGATTCTGAATTCATCATCAACAACAAGTAATTTGCTCATAATATACGCCTCCTTATAGATTAACTCTAAACTGACAATGTGACAGTTTTATGTTGGAATGTATTCTGAATTTTTAACATTACTATAATACCACAATCTGTGTGATATTGAAATATGCTGAAAAATATTTTATACTAAGTACCATAAGAGGTGGCAGAATATGAGAATTATCAAAGATACTGACATAAAAAATGCAGTAAAAGCGTTGTTCATCAGTCTCAACTGCGAGATTGGTGATGATATAACGAAAGCACTTGAAAATGCGTTGAATGTGGAAGAAAGTGATACAGCTAAAGCGGTGTTAACTCAGCTTCTTACAAATAATAAAATAGCAAGAGAAGAACAGATACCTATTTGTCAGGACACAGGTATGTCGATACTTTTTGTTGAGTATGGCGATAAGGTAACGATTGACGGTGATTTTACTCAGGCTGTTAATGATGGTGTAAGAGAAGCGTATATCGATGGATATTTAAGAAAATCTGTGGTTGATGATCCTGTTTTTGACAGAAAGAATACAAACGATAACACTCCTGCTGTTATACACACAAAAATTGTACCTGGAGAAACACTGAAAATAACAGCAGGTTGCAAGGGTTTTGGCAGTGAAAATATGTCGAAAACCAAGATGCTTCCGCCATCTGCAGGAGTTGAGGGTGTAAAAGCTTTTGTTTTGGATACTGTAAAGACAGCAGGTCCAAATCCATGTCCTCCGATTGTTGTAGGTGTAGGTATAGGCGGAACATTTGAGCAAGCGGCTGTTATGTCAAAGAAAGCTACATTCAGACGTGCTGACAGTGAAAATCAGGACAGTAGATATTCAGCACTTGAAAAAGAATTGCTTTGCGAAATAAATAAGATGGGTATCGGTCCTGCTGGACTTGGCGGAAAAACATCGGCACTCTGTGTGAATATTGAGTATGCACCGACCCATATTGCATCAATCCCTGTAGCGGTAAATATCTGTTGCCATGCGGCAAGACATAAGAGCGTAGAACTGTGAGGTAATTATGAGCATAAAACTGACATTACCACTAAAAAAAGATGATATAAAAATGCTTAAAGCTGGCGACAGTGTTTTACTCTCTGGTAAGCTTTATACTGCCAGAGATGCTGCACATAAGCGTTTTTACGATATGGTGAAAAACGGAGAAAAACTACCTATAAATGTAGAAAATGAAACGATTTACTACGTTGGGCCTGCTCCTGCTAAGCCGGGAGCTGTAATAGGACCTGCGGGCCCTACATCATCGTACAGAATGGATAAGTACACACCGATGCTCCTTGATATGGGTTTATCAGCAATGATAGGCAAGGGTGAAAGAAATGACGAAGTGATAGAAGCTATTGTCAGAAACGGTGCGGTGTATTTTGCCGCAATAGGCGGAGCGGCCGCCCTTATTTCAAAAAGCATCGTGAAAGACGAACCTATTTGTTTTGAGGATTTAGGCACAGAGTCTGTCCATAAATATACTGTCGTGGATTTTCCTTGCATCGTAGCAATTGACAGTTTTGGAAATGACGTGTACAAAAGATAATTAAAGATAAAAAGTAACAGCCACCGTGGTTTACACGATGGCTGTTTTTTACATTCTACTGAGATATTCGTCTACAATATCTGCTGCGATTTTTACAAGCTCCTTGCAAGGACGTTTCTGATAGTATTCACTTGTTCTAGTGTCAGGAGTAGGTTCGCTTTTCTTCTCAGTAAGGCCGAGTAATTCCTTACAGATAATAGAGCCGTTTTCGGTTTCAAATTCTTTTGCGAGGGATTGAATATGGCTGTACAGCTCTTTTTTTGCGGCGATATCGGTTGGTGATGTGTAGCCGTGTTTCATATCAAAAACCATAAACATACCGCTGACTGCACCACAGACTTCTCTAAGTCTACCCATACCACCACCAAAGCCTGAGCTAAGTTTCATAGCTGTTTCGAACTCAAGTCCCAAGTCCTCGCAGAATGCACCGAAGACAGCTTGTGCACAGTTATAGCCCCCTAAAAACAGAGCCTGTGCCTTTTCACCTTTTGTCATAATTACACCTTCCGTGTTACTAAATGTAGAGATAAAACATAAAGACCGTCAGAAGACGGTCTTTATATCAAAGTATTATTTGCTTGTTAAATTATCTAAGACCAGCAATAATCATCTGGATTTCTGTAGCATCCAAGATAGAAATGTCGCCGTCGCCGTCAACATCAGCTACTGCTTTAGCGTTGTCTGTCCACTCTTTAAGACCAGCGATCATCATCTGGAGCTCAGTAGCGTCGAGGATTGACATCTCGCCGTCGCCATCAACGTCGCCGAATACTGCAGGAGTCTGTGTTGGCTCCTCTGTAGGCTCTTCTGTAGGTTCCTCTGTTGGTTCCTCAGTTGGCTCCTCTGTAGGCTCTTCTGTTGGTTCCTCAGAAGGGTCCTGCTTGCCAACGTGGTTGCCAGCTGCGTCAAAGTGGTCGTCACGGAGACAGTCAGCCTCTGTGCCGTCAGCTGTGAAGCCGTAGCAGCCGTTGCCATAGTAGTAGTACCACTCACCACCGCATGTCTGCTTGAGTGAAAGCTCGTTGATAGAAATGAGGTCTGGGTCGATAACAAAGATCATGTTGTTGAAGTTCTCTGTACCGTCAGGATAGTTTGGTGACTCGCCTGCATCGTAGTACTCACAAGGAACGTTGATTGACTGTGCAGCGCAGTAGTAGATAGGAAGTGTATCATCCATACCACCGTCAACACCGTTGTTCCAAACAACTGATGTAGCTGCCTGTGGAACGTTAGCGTAGTAAATGTCAGAGTCGCACTCTTCTACACCTGATGGAAGATAGCCGATCCAAGCATCTGGGTCAGCAACCTTTGAATCCCACCAGTAGATACCAGCTGTTGAAGTAACAGGGTTACCTTCAGCATCAGGAATATACCATGTTGGAGCGTACTTGCCATAAGACTCTAAAGTCTCGTCGTCGCCAAGGTCACCGTTGTGGCCGTTTGGCATAAGGAAATAGTATGTGTAAGTAGCTGGCATGTCAACTTCGTTAGTAGCTGCCCACTGCTCAAGAGCCTGATCAACTGTCATAGCCTCAGGATCGTTCCAGCTGTAAGCAGAAACTGCGATAGCACCAGAAACAACTAACATTACTGCGAGTAAAATGCTAATAATTCTTTTCATTTCGAAAATCCTCCTAAAAATTTGGTATATACATTATATCACACCACTTTTCAATATACAAGTATTACATTTTCACAAAATAGTCATAGTTATTTTATGGAATATTACAGTTTGAATTTGTGAGATTATGGTCGCAAAAGGTTGATTTTTGGGTATATTGAGCAGTTTTTATTAACTATGGTTTATTCTGTAATAGTTTACTTGTCAATTTTATCGGATTGTGGTATCATATAAAATTGTATAAGAGATAAAATTTGAATTTGCGGGTGATGTATTTGGCATTTCCACAGGATAAAATCAGAAATTTCAGCATTATTGCTCATATAGATCATGGTAAGAGTACTCTGGCTGACAGAATACTCGAACATACCCAGAGTGTTGCTATACGTGATATGGAAGATCAGCTTCTGGACGATATGGATCTCGAGCGTGAGCGTGGTATCACAATTAAGGCACATGCCGTGACTCTGGAGTACAAGGCTGACGATGGCGAACTGTATCAGTTCAACCTTATTGATACACCGGGCCACGTTGACTTTAACTACGAAGTTTCACGTTCGCTCGCGGCGTGCGAGGGTGCAGTGCTTGTAGTTGACGCATCTCAGGGAATCGAAGCACAGACTCTTGCTAACACCTATTTAGCGGTTGATTCGGGTCTTGAAATTGTCCCGGTAGTAAATAAAATCGACTTACCTTCTGCTGATCCGGACAGGGTAATAAACGAGATCGAGGATATTATCGGAATTCCTGCACAGGATGCTCCGAGAGTATCCGCTAAAGCAGGACTCAATATTCACGATGTACTTGAAAAAATTGTCACAGATGTTCCAGCCCCTGTTGGTGATGTTAATGCTCCACTCAAGGCGATGATTTTTGACTCTTACTATGATTCCTACAAGGGTGTTATCATTTATGTCAGAGTTAAAGAAGGTCAGATCCACAAGGGTGATGAGTTTAAGCTTATGGCTACAGGCTCGGTTTTCAGCGTTGTTGAATGTGGCCATATGCGTGCTACTTCTCTTGAAGAAAAAGAGGGTTTATACGCCGGTGAGGTTGGCTACATCACAGCATCTATCAAAAGCCTGCAGGATGCTCAGGTTGGCGACACAGTAACGCTGACAGCAAATCCGGCAGATATGCCACTTCCGGGCTATAGAGAAGTTCAGTCAATGGTTTTCTGCGGTGTTTATCCCGCCGATGGTGCCCGCTATGGTGATTTGCGTGATGCTCTGGACAAATTGAAGCTCAACGATGCGTCATTATCCTTTGAACCGGAAACATCTATCGCTCTGGGCTTTGGTTTCAGATGTGGTTTCCTTGGACTTTTACACATGGAGATTATTCAGGAGCGTCTTGAACGTGAGTATAACCTCGACTTAATCACAACCGCTCCGTCGGTTAACTATAAAATTACACGCACATCGGGTGAAACAGAGATGATAAGTAACCCGACCAACTACCCTGACCCTGCACTTATACAGTCAGCTCAGGAACCGATTACGGATGCTCACATTTACGCTCCGAGTGAGTATGTTGGTAATATTATGGAGCTGTGTCAGGACAGACGAGGCAATTTCATCGGTATGAATTACATTGATGCAGACCGAGTTGATATTCATTACGAGTTGCCTTTAGCTGAAATTATCTATGACTTTTTCGATACTCTGAAGTCACGTACCCGTGGCTATGCATCATTTGACTACGAGATGAAAGAGTACAGAGAATCAAAGCTTGTAAAGCTTGATATTATGCTCAACGGCGAAACTGTTGATGCTTTGTCATTCATCATTCATGCTGATAAAGCTTATGCAAGAGCACGTAAAATGGCTGAAAAGCTCAAGGAGAATATCCCACGTCAGCTTTTCGAAGTTCCGATTCAGGCGTGCATCGGTGGTAAGATTATAGCCAGAGAAACCGTTAAGGCTGTTCGTAAAGACGTTCTTGCTAAGTGCTACGGCGGTGACATTACCCGTAAGAAAAAGCTGCTCGAAAAGCAGAAAGAGGGTAAAAAGCGTATGCGTTCACTGGGTACTGTTGAGGTGCCTCAGGAGGCGTTTATGGCTGTTCTCAAGCTTGATACAGATTGATTTTGTGTGGATTAAACAAAATAGGAATGTTTCTTTTGTTGTAAAAGCATAAACCCTTGTTCAAATATGCTATATTTCGCAGGTTTTATTTTAGCAAAAACGCCAAGATATTTGTAAACAATAAACAAACAGCGAGTGGAATTTTCTACTCGCTGTTTTTTAATTCTTCATTGAAACTAAAAAAAATTATAGTATAATAGGAATAGTTTCAAAATAAGGAGGATAAAAACTATGAAGAAACTACTTTGCATGATTCTTGCAATCTTAATGGTATTCTCAAGCTTTGCTGTTACAGCTTCAGCTTATGGTTGGGAAGATCCAGACTGTCTTACAGTTGATGAAGGTATCGATATGTGGATGTTCGACAACGACGCTGAGATGCCTGAGACAAACAAATACTATTTCCTTATGCCAAACGGTCACAACGGTGAGCTTGGCGACGACGAGACTTTAGAGTCTAATGGTCAGTTCGCTCCAACTTGGTATATCGAGATGGAAGATGGCACACCTGCAACTTCAACAGCAGGTATCTACTGGTGGGATTCAAAAGTTGCTGACCCAGCAGCTTGGATTGGTTATCTCCCTTCAGGTGTAGAAGAGTGCGACGAGGATATTTACTATGCAAACGTTCCAACAGCTGTTACAACAATTATCTGGAATAACGCTGTTGACGGTGGTATGGATGAAACAGATCCTATCTACTACTGCGCTGCACAGTCAATCAACATTCCTTGTGAGTACTACGATGCAGGCGAGTCACCAAACTATCCTGACGGTACAGAGTCTTTCGATAACATGATCTTCGTTATCGATCCAGACCTTGTTTCTATCAACGATCTTTCACTCAAGCAGACATGCGGCGGTGAGTGGTACTACTACTATGGCAACGGCTGCTACGGCTTCACAGCTGACGGCACAGAGGCTGACTGTCTCCGTGACGACCACTTTGATGCAGAAGGCAACCACGTTGGCAAGCAGGAGCCTACAGAGGAACCAACAGAGGAGCCTACAGAGGAGCCTACAGAGGAGCCTACAGAGGAGCCTACAGAGGAGCCAACAGAGGAGCCTACAGAGGAACCAACAGAGCCAACAGAAGCTCCAGCTGCTAAGTACACAGTAGCAGGTGACTTCCTTACACCTTCATGGGACCCATCAGCAAACGAAATGACAAAGGGCGAGTATGAGCTTGATGGCGTTACA
>JAFUKO010000124.1 GCA_017473555.1 Ruminococcus sp.
AGAATATTCTTACAAGCGGAATTGACATTATTGTTCATCCTCCTGGAAAGATTGTTGTACACCTTGAGGCACTTTCTGGTGGCGAAAAAGCACTTGTTGCTATTGCATTATACTTTGCTATTTTGAAGGTTCGTCCTGCACCATTCTGTGTAATGGACGAGATTGAGGCGGCTCTTGATGAAGTAAATGTAGACAGATTTGCTCAGTATCTGAGAAATCTTACTGAAAGTACTCAGTTTATCCTCATTACTCACAGACGTGGTACTATGGAAGAGGCTGACGTGCTTTACGGTGTTACAATGCAGGATGAAGGTATTTCTAAATTACTTGAACTACGTACTTCTGAAGTTGCTGCAAAACTTGGGTTAAAAGCTAATTAATTTAAGGAGATATTATGGGCTTTTTTAGTAAAATTAAAGAAGGACTTAAGAAGACAAGAGATAATTTTGTTGGCCAGATCAACACAATGCTTAATTCCTTTACAAAGATTGACGAAGAACTTTTCGAGGAACTCGAAGAGCTTCTTGTTATGGCAGATGTGGGTGTTCATACTGCACAGAATATCTGTACTGAACTCAGAGCACAGGTTAAGAGAGATGGAGTTAAAGACCCAGCTCAGATTATGACTATGCTTGAAAAATTAACAGCAGATATGTTAAGAGAAGGTAACGAGATGGTACTCAATACAAAGCCATCTGTTGTACTTGTTATCGGTGTTAACGGTGTTGGTAAAACTACAACTATCGGAAAACTCGCTAACTATTATGTATCACAGGGTAAGAAAGTAACTCTTGCCGCTGCTGATACATTCAGAGCTGCTGCTATTGACCAGTTACAGGTATGGGCTGAGAGAAGCCACGCTGATATTGTTAAACAGAACGAGGGTAGTGACCCTGCTGCTGTTGTGTTTGATGCTATCAGTAGTGCTAAGGCAAAGGGTAGTGACATCATTATCTGTGATACAGCAGGCAGACTTCACAATAAACGTCATCTTATGGACGAGCTAGCTAAAATCAGAAGAATTATTGACCGTGAATTACCTGATGCAGATAAAGAGTTCTTACTCGTTTTAGATGCTACAACAGGTCAGAATGCAGTCAATCAGGCTCAGGAGTTTTCAAAAGCAACAGGTATCTCAGGTATTGTTCTTACAAAACTTGATGGTACCGCTAAGGGCGGTGTGGTTCTTGCTATCAAAGAGGGCCTTAAAATTCCTGTTAAGTTTATCGGCGTTGGTGAACAAGTTGATGATTTACAGCCGTTCAATGCTGATGAGTTTACAAAAGCTTTGTTTGTAAAGGATTAAGTAATGATATTTGTAGTAGCTACTAATAATAAAAAGAAGCTTCTGGAACTCAGCAGAATTCTTATTCCACTTGGAATTGATGCTGTAACCGCTAAAGAAATCGGAATAGATTTAGGTGATGTTGAGGAAAACGGAGCTACATTTGATGAAAATTCATATATCAAGGCTAAATCTGCTTTTGATTTATTAAAAGGTGAGTATTGTGTTGTCGCTGATGATTCGGGACTTTGTGTCGATGCTTTAGACGGAGCACCTGGTGTGTACTCAGCACGATATGGTGGTGAAGGGCTTAGTGATATTGACCGCTACAATAAACTTCTTGATGATATGAAAGATGTACCTCAAGGTAAGAGAAATGCACATTTTGCTTGTTCAATTTGTGCTGTTATGACAGATGGCTTTGTTATCAGAGCTTTCGGTAAATGTGATGGTACTATAGGTACTGAACCAATAGGCGAAGGTGGCTTTGGATATGACCCTGTATTTATGGTCGGTGATAAATCTTTTTCACAGCTTACTGCAGATGAGAAAGATAAATGCAGCCACAGAGGTAACGCTTTAAGAGAGTTTAAAGTAAAATTAGAAAAGTATTTGGAGGAAAAGTAATGCTTACCAGTAAACAACGTGCGTATTTACGCTCCCTGGCTAACTCTATTGATACAATCCTTATGGTAGGTAAAGGTGGTTTATCAGACCAGATATATAAAACTGCTGATGATGCTATCACTGCAAGAGAACTCATCAAAGGCAAGGTGCTTGAAACCTGTGAGCTTTCTGTAAGAGAAGTTGCTGATACAATTGCGTCAGAAATCAATGCAGATGTTGTCCAGGTAATTGGCACAAAATTTGTTTTATATCGTAAAAATGAGGACGAGCCTGTCATCGTTTTACCAAGGAGTAAAAAGTAATGAAAATCGCTATCTTTGGTGGTAGCTTTAATCCTATACACAACGCTCACGTTAAACTTGCTCAGCGTTTCTTATGTGAAGTGGCTCTGGACAAAGTGGTATTTGTTCCGACCTTTATCACTCCGCTTAAAGATAATACAAGCGTTATTTCGTCTGAACACAGGCTCAAGATGTGCGAACTCGCTCTAAAGGACTATGACAACTTTTCTGTGTCAGATGTTGAGATAAAGAGAGCAGGATATAGTTACTCGAGTGATACAATAGCGTACTTTAAGGAATTGTATCCGCAAGATGAGTTGTATTTTATAATGGGTGCAGATATGTATCTGACACTTGAAAAATGGCACGAGTTTGAGTATATTTTTAATAACGTTACTATACTTACTGCTCCACGTGATGATTGCAGTTTTGATGAACTCGTAAATAAATACGAGTATTATAAAAAGTATAATTGTAAATCTTATATAACAAAGGAATATATAGAGGATTTGTCTTCTACTTCAATTCGTGATATGATATTAAGAGAAGCTGACATTTCAGCTTATCTTGATAAAGATGTAGTAGCTTATATTGATAAACATGGGTTATACAGGTGATTTTATGACTATTGAAGATTATAAAGGTATTATCAGACCTATGATGGGAGAACGCAGATACAATCACTGCGTCAACGTGTCTATAGAGGCTGTACGACTTGCTAAAAAGTATGGGGCGGATGTTAAAAAAGCTGAAGTTGCCGGTATACTTCACGATATAACAAAAGAAGTAGATTTTGAAAAGCAGTTGCAAATAATCCACAGTGGTGATATAATTCTCACCGATGTCGAAAAAAAGGCTAAAAAGCTTTGGCACGCAATTTCAGGTTCTGTATATATTCAAAAAGAACTCGGAATTACTGACGAAGATATTATCAACGCAATAAGATATCACACAACTGCACGAGCTAATATGTCGCTTCTTGAAAAGGTGATTTTTCTTGCGGATTTTACTAGTGCTGAGCGTGATTATCCAGATGTTGATGTAATCAGAGCAAAAACCGAGGAGTCGCTCGAAGAAGGTATGCTGTATGGCATTCGCTTTACACTGAACAAATTGCTGTCGATAGATGGTTGCCTCAGTATCGATGCAGTTGAAGCTTATAATGAAATTTTATTAAATAGGTGAAATATATGACAACATTACAACAAGCTAAAGAAACAGCTAAGATTTTAAGCGAAAAGAAAGGTCTTGATATTAAGGTTATTGAAATATCAGATGTTTCTGTTATCGCTGACTATATGGTTATCGCTACTGGTAACAGCTCTACTCATGTTAAGGCACTTGCTGATGAGGTAGAGACACAGCTCGACGATATGGGTGTCTCTGTAAGCCATATCGAGGGCTATCGTTCAAATTCTTGGATTTTGCTTGATTATATTGATATCATTGTTCATGTTTTCTCCAACGAAGCAAGAGAGTATTACGATCTTGAGCGTTTGTGGGAAGACGGCACAGATATTGATATTTCTGATATAATTGACTAATTTGTAGTATACAGCCTTAGGAGGGTTTTAATTGAGATACGATCATAAACAGGTTGAACCAAAATGGCAAAAAGTATGGGAAGAAAAAGGTGTATTCCACGCAGAAGAAAATTCTGATAAAGAAAAATTCTTTGCTCTTATCGAGTTCCCATATCCATCAGGTCAGGGTTTGCATGTAGGACATCCACGTCCATACACAGCGCTTGACGTTGTTTCCAGAAAACGCAGATTACAGGGTCAGAACGTTCTTTACCCAATCGGTTGGGACGCTTTCGGTCTTCCTACCGAGAACTTCGCTATTAAGAATCACATCCACCCTGAAATTGTTACCAAGAATAATATCGACAGATTCAGAAAACAGATTCAGTCACTTGGTATTTCTTTTGACTGGAGCAGAGAAATAGATACTACTGATCCTGAGTATTACAAGTGGACTCAGTGGATTTTCTTACAGCTTTTCAAAAAGGGTCTTGCTTATAAAAAGGAAATGGCTGTTAACTGGTGTACTTCATGTAAGTGCGTACTCGCTAACGAGGAAGTTGTTAACGGCGTTTGTGAAAGATGTCAGAGCGAAGTAGTAAGAAAAGTTAAGTCACAGTGGATGCTTAAAATCACTGAGTATGCTGACAGACTTATCGATGACCTTGATTTAGTCGATTTTCCAGAGAGAGTTAAACTCCAGCAGAAAAACTGGATCGGTAGATCATATGGTGCTGAGGTTAAGTTTGATACAACTTTAGGTGATGAGCTTCTTATTTACACAACAAGAGCTGATACACTCTATGGTGCTACATATATGGTTATTTCTCCTGAGCATCCGCTTATCGAGAAATGGGCAGATAAAATCGAAAATCTCGATGAAGTTAAGAAGTATCAGGCTGATGCTGCTAAAAAATCTGACTTTGAGCGTACTGAGCTTGCAAAAGATAAGACTGGCGTAATGCTCTCTGGCGTTAATGCTATCAACCCAGTAAACAATACAGAAATTCCAATCTTCATTTCTGACTATGTACTTATTTCTTATGGTACAGGTGCTATTATGGCTGTTCCTGCTCACGATACACGTGACTGGGAATTTGCTAAAAAGTTCAATCTTCCTATCATCGAGGTTGTTCAGGGCGGTAACGTCGAGGAAGAAGCATATACTGATTGTGCTACAGGTATTATGGTTAACTCTGGTATGCTCGACGGATTATCTGTTGAGGATGCTAAGGTTAAGATTATCGACTGGCTCACAGAACAGGGCAGAGGTGAGAAGAAGACTAACTACAAACTCAGAGACTGGGTATTCTCACGTCAGAGATATTGGGGTGAGCCTATTCCGATCGTTAAGTGTGACGATTGCGGATATGTTGCTATCCCTGAATCCGAGTTACCACTTAAGCTCCCTATGGTAGAGTCATACGAGCCTACTGATAATGGCGAGTCACCACTTGCTAATATGACAGAGTGGGTTGAGACTACTTGTCCTAAGTGTGGTAAAAAAGCGTACAGAGAAACTGACACTATGCCACAGTGGGCAGGTTCTTCATGGTACTATTTAAGATATATGGATCCTCATAACAAAGAGGCTCTTGCTTCAAAAGAAGCTTTAGAATACTGGAACTGTGTTG
>JAFUKO010000125.1 GCA_017473555.1 Ruminococcus sp.
ACAACATCTAAAATCTCGCCTGATTCAATACCTCTGCAGCATTCACAAACACCACAAGGATTTGAATCGTCAAGATCTAAACAGTTAACGGCTTTAGCAAGTATCTTCGCACAAGTTGTTTTACCTGTACCTCGTGAGCCTGTGAACAGGTATGCGTGGTTAATCCTGCCGGACTTTAATTCGTTTTTCAGAGTAACAGTGACCTGAGGCTGTCCTACAACATCCTCAAAGCTAGACGGTCTGTACTTACGATATAGCACCTGATACATAGTCACACTCCCTAATAAAAAAGCAAGCCGTAGCCGAAATCGGCCCCTCGTACAAATAAGTGAACAACAGACTTACTGCATCGCAACACAAAATCTGCTTAATGCTGCTCGGTTCCCCGCCTGACATGGTTCACAGCTCATGTTCGTACAGGGCCTGTTGCTCGCTTATTTATACGAAATATAAATACGGCTTGCGTTAAATGTTATTATAGCACAAGTGAACTTCAAAATCAATAGCTTTTTATACGCTTGAATATATAAAACCGATGTGCTAAAATTTTCTTATGAGGTGATTTTATGAACCATAAAGAGAGAATGTTAAAAGGCCTGCCGTATCTGAGTAATGAGGATGGTCTGTTTGAAGAACGCCAGAGAGCAAAGGCGTTGTGTTACAGTATCAATACCTGCGACCCGCTTGATGTAGACAAGAGGGCAGAGTATTTAAAAGAGCTACTTCCTAATGCGTCTGAGAATATATACATTGAACCACCATTTCGTTGTGATTACGGCACGAATATTTACATTGGTGATGGTTTCTATTCAAATTATAATCTCACTGTGCTTGATTGTGCGAGAGTGATTATAGGTAGTAATGTGTTGATTGGACCTAATGTTTGTATCACAACAGCAGGTCATCCTATACACCACTTATCACGCAAAAAATATGAGTACGCTGATGAAATTGTTATCGGAAACAACGTGTGGATAGGTGCAAATGTTGTCATTAATCCCGGTGTGATAATCGGTGACAACAGTGTTATCGGATCGGGTAGTGTAGTTACCAAGAATATATCTTCTGATTCAGTTGCTGTCGGTAATCCGTGTAAGGTTATTAGAAGAATTACCGATGAGGACAGAAAGTATTATTATAAAGACAGAATTTTTGATGTAGAAGATTACTGATAAAAGTACAGCAGAGGTGTTGCCTCTGCTGTTTTTTATTTCAATAATCGTGTTGAATTCAATACGCACAATACGCTGACACCTGTGTCGGCAAATACTGCTAGCCACATAGGAGCTATACCTAAAGCGGCAAGGATAATTACAAATGCCTTGAATGCTAAGGCGAAAATGATGTTTGCTTTAACTGTTCTCATAGTTTTTTTGCTGATTTTTACGGCGTCAGGGAGCTTTTGTAAATCACCGCTTGAAAGCACAACATCTGCTGATTCAATTGCGGCTTCGCTACCTAAACCCATAGCAATACCACAGCTTGAAAGTGCCATAACAGGGGCATCGTTAATACCGTCGCCGACGAATACGCAAGTGTTACCTTTGTCGATTTCGCTTTTAACAATGCTTACTTTATCGTGTGGTAACAGACCTGAGTGGTACTCAATATTGCAAAGCTCTTCTGATATAGCGTGAGCACTGTTTTCGTTGTCGCCTGTAAGCATCATAGATTTTTTTATCCCCAGTTTTTTGAGAGCAGACAGAACAGCTTTTGATTCTTTTCTTACTGTGTCAGATACTTTGATGATACCAATAGGCTTAGAGTTAAGTGTTACTACAGTGCCCTTTCGTTTTTCATCAAAACCGCCACATGAGATTATATCGCCGTTCATATTTGCTGATACACCAAAGCCTGCTTTTTCTGAGAAATCAGTGAGTGAAAGGGGGGAGATACCCTTTGAGTTTGCGTAGTTTACTATTGCCTGTGCTATAGGGTGGCTGGACATACTTTCTACCGATGCTGCGATTGTGAGGACTTTTTCTGTATCGTAGCCATCATAAGCTATTACTTCTGTTACTGACATCTTACCTGTGGTCAGTGTGCCTGTTTTGTCAAAAGCGAATGTATCAGCTTTTGCGAGAGATTCTATGTATTTTCCGCCCTTGATAAGTACGCCGTTTTTGGACGCTGCACCGATGCCTGCGTAGTACGCAAGTGGCACTGAGATAACAATAGCACAAGGACACGATGATACAAGACAAACCAATGCTCGGTAAATCCATGTTGAAAAGTCACCTGTGATAAGTGATGGCACTATCGCAATAATCAGTGCAATTACGATAATTACAGGTGTATATACACTTGCAAAACGGGAGATTAGCTTGTCGGCTTCACCTTTGTTTTTAGCAGATTCTTCAACCAGTTTTAAGATTCTTGTAGCGGCACTGTCAGAGTATTCCTTTGTTGTTTTAGCTTTTAATGTGTTTTCTCCGTTTATCATACCAGAGAGTAGCGTAGTGTTGCGCTCAGCTTTTACCGGTATGCTTTCACCTGTTAGTGCTGATGAATCAACAAAAGATGTGCCGTCAGTAACTTCGCAATCTAGCGGTATTCTGGAAAATGGCTTGATGACAATCTCTGTGCCTATCTTGACACTTTCTGCATATACCTGAGTTAAAGTACCGTCAGTGTTTTCAAGATAAGCGTAGTCTTCCTTGATTTCGGATAGTTTGGCGATATCACGTCTCGATTTGCTCACAGCAATAGCTTCGAACCATTCGCCCAGTGCAAAAAGCACTGTAACAGCACACGCTTCGACGTATTCTCCTAAGAAGATTGCGGCAATTACAGCAATTGTGAGCAGAGTAGTTTCGTCAATTTTAAGTCTAATGATCGACTTGAAACCTTTAATAAAAACCTCATAGCCTGCCATCAATGCCGCCAAGCACGATAGGATGATCAGTGAGATGTTTTCAATCGAAAACAGGTGAAGTATAAACACTGTGATACAGATAACCGCCGAGATAATAAGCAAAATCTTTTTTATAAGTTCTGATTTGTTGTTGCTGTTTTTATCACCAGCTTTATTTCGGCTAACAACCGTTACGCCATCTTCTATACTGTCTACGATTTTTTGTATTTCACTATTAGCATCTGAGATGTTAGTGTTAAGTGTCAAAAGTTTTGTAGCAAATGTGAAAGTGATCTCGGAAAACCTACTGTCATTTTTGATTTTATCTTCTATTTTGCCGGCACAATGTGCACAGTTTAACCCCTCTAATAAAAATTCGTGTTTCATAAATTCTCCTTATCTAACTGCTACGCACTCTGTATAGTATAGCGGATAGCTGGCTTTCAGTACTTCACTTTTTGTGCATAGCCAGCCATTTGATAATAGAAATTCTATGTACTCATCTTTCTGCCAGTTGTTTTCAACCTTAAAACCAAATAGCTTTAGTACTAGTGAAGACAGTTTCTGTGATAGTTTCATTGAACCCCATATATATGTCGGAGCAATCAATATACCGTCAGGCTTCAAAACTCTCTTGATTTCTGAAAGAGCTTTTTCTGGATGGGGCATAATGTGCAGTGCGTTTGAAATGATTACTGCATCATAAGAGTTATCTGCATATGGTAAATTGCAAGCGTCCTGAACAGAGAACTCAAGGTTATTTATGTGTATCTCTTTTTTAGCGATTTCTATCATCTTTTCTGAAAAATCAGTTGCGTCAATATGTTTTGCACTTTGTGCTACATTTTTAGCGATGATTCCTGTACCTGTCGCAAGTTCTAAAACGTTTTTATTTTTGATAGCATCTCGGATTCTTCTGTACATTTCTTCGTAAGCTTTGTGCTCGAGTTTTCTTGAAGCATTATAAAATGGTGCGTATAAATCCCAGTTGTTCATTGTAATCACTCCTAAGTGTAGGTTATTCGCTGATGTGCTCCAGACCCATCTCAAATATTTGTCTGATGTGATCATCAGCCAGGCTGTAGTAGCTCTGTTTGCCGTCCTTACGGACTTTTACGAGGTTTTCTCTGCGTAAAATACGGAGCTGGTGGGAGATAGTGGACTGCTCCATATTGAGTATCTCAGCGATGCAACATACGGATAATTCTCCCTGAAACAGAGCGCTCATAATGCGAATTCTGGTAGAGTCGGAAAAAACCTTAAAGAAGTCTGCGAGCTCAAACATAGTGTCAAGCTCTGGCATATTTTCTCTGGTGTTATTTACAAGTTCTCTGTGACTTGCGTGTGTACATTCTGACATAACGATTCTCCTTTATATAAAATGCAATTTTAAACAAATGAACATATGAACAATCATTCATACGTTATAGCTATAGTACACCCCAAAAAGCAGAAAGTCAATACCAAATTTCAAAAAACAGTAAATTTTTGCATAACAAAAGCGACACAGGAAACTGTGTCGCTTAAAGTTAACTGTCAGATTATAACCAGTTGAGTGTATCCTGATAAACGTTGATGTAGTCCTGAGCTGAACGATCCCAACTGTTATCGCTCATCATAGCACGCCACATCAGCTGGTGCCAGCCTTCGTTATCATAAATACCAGCGAGTGCACGCTTAACAGCGTTGCACATATCAGCTATATCATAGTTCTTGAATGTGAAGCCGTTACCGTAGTTGTCGTAGCTGTCAAATACAGAGTCTTTAAGACCGCCAACTTCTCTTACAACCGGAATAGTACCGTAGCGGAGAGCGATCATCTGTGACAGACCACAAGGTTCCTGCTTACTTGGCATAAGGAAGATATCAGCACCTGAGTAAATCTTTCTTGCAAGTTCAGGAATAAAGCCCTGGCAGAAACGAACACGATCCGGATATTTCCACTGCAAATCTCTGAAGAACTGCTCGTATTCTTCGTCGCCTGAACCAAGAATAACGAACTGCATTTTCTGAGTATTGAGAAGATCCTCGATACCACCACGTACAAGGTCAAGACCTTTGTGAGATACAAGACGTGTGATCATTGCAACCATTGGTGTATCCCATGACTGAGGGAGGTTGAGTCTTTCCTGTAAAGCACGTTTACATTCTCCCTTGCCGCCCATATTATCACGGGTGTAGTTGCAGTAAAGCTGATAGTCAGTTGCAGGGTCGTAACTTGGACAGTCGATACCGTTTAAGATACCACACAGCTTGTAGTGGTTACGGTTAAGTGAGTGGTGCAGACCATGGCTGTACCATGGGTCTTTAATCTCCGCAGCATAGCTAGGAGAAACAGTAGTTACACGAGTAGCACACTCGATAGCACCTTTCATCATATTGAGCTTGCCATCCATCTCGATGATTTTCTGCTCAGATTCAGGAATACCAACGCACTCTGTGTTAACATCCCAGCCGTATTTGCCCTGATACTGGATGTTGTGAATAGTGAAAACACTCTTGATGTTGTGATACCAAGGGTTCTTACTATAGAACAGATAGTAGTAAACAGGAACTAAAGCTGTCTGCCAGTCGTTAGTATGAATGATGTCCGGATGGAAATCAATGTATGGGAGCATCTCAAGTATAGCTCTTGAGAAGAACGCAAATCTTTCAGCATCATCGTAGAAGCCGTAAAGTGCGTTTCTGTTGAAGTAGTATTCGTTGTCAATAAAGTAGTATGTACAGTCGTTCCATCTTGCCCAGAAAAGACCACAGTACTGATGACGCCATGCAACAGGTACAGTGAAGTTTGTGATAAAGTTCATCTGATTTTTGAGATCCTGTGGGATAGTGCCATACAGTGGCATAACGATTCTGCAGTCCTGACCTTTTCTACACAGAGTGTGTGGAAGTGAGCCAGCCACATCTGCAAGTCCACCGCTACCTGCAAAAGGATTGGCTTCACTTGCACAGTAAAGAATTTTCATATTTCTAGCCTCCAATTAGATTAGATGATTGAACGCTTAGCAATATACATCGGATATGATTCGCAGCCGATGATAGTCTTGCCCTGACCCACAGTAACATCCTTGTCAATGATGATGTGGCTCAAATCTGCGTTGTCACCTATAATTGTGTCCTGCATAATGATGCAGTTTTTGATGTGTGCACCCTTACCGATGCGAACACCCTTAGATATTATACTATTTTCTACCGTTCCGTCAATAGTACAGCCCTGAGCTATGAGTGAACCCTTAACTGAGCTGTTGAGTCCGTAACGGCTTGGAATGTCATCTCTGACTTTAGTATAGATAGGACGTTTTGGATTGAAAAGATGAGCTCTTACTTCAGGATCCATAAGCTCCATACTTGCTCTGTAGTAATCCTTCATTGAGGTAATGATTGCACAGTAGCCTTTGTTTTCATAAGCGTAGATTTTGAGCTTATTTGCATTAGGCTGGAGAAAATCTCTTGTGAAATCATTCTTGTTTTCAGCAACAAGACTTCTCACCATATTCATAAGTAAATCTTTCTTGATAAGGAAAGCGCCTGAAGCATAGGTTGTATCGCTGTTGCAAATTGATGGTAACAGTACCTTTGTTACTCTTCCGTTTTCATCAATATCGAGTGCGGTGCCCTCTGACTGGTTCTCGCAAACTCTGCTTTTCTTAGTGTAGATGAATGATATGTCAGCGCCCTTTTGCTCGTGAAAATCGAGAAGTTTTCTATAGTTGAAGTTTGATACGCAACCAGAGTGGTCGATAAGAACGTATTCTTCACTGCCGTGCTCAATAAAGCCGTGCAGAGTATAAAGTGTTTCTATAATACCGTTGAAGTTATGCTCTTTATATGGTGGCAGGATTGTCAGACCGCTTCTGCGTTTAGCAAGGTCCCATGCATTTCCTGTACCAAGATGGTCCATAAGGGATAAGAAGTTACTCTTTGTGATGATACCTACATTGTTGATACCAGAGTTGCTCATATTTGAAAGCGGGAAGTCGATGAGTCTGTATTTGCCTCCGAAAGGAACAGAACCCATTGTACGGCTAGCGTTAAGTTCAGGCAAGCCTGCTTCAAATGTGTTGGCGAAAATCAAGCCTAAAATTCTGTTAGATCCCATTGTTACACCTCCACATCGTGGTCAATCATAGCCTTTGGCTCGATTACCACATTGTCGCCGATTTTAAGTCCGTCACCGATAACGGCGATGCCCCAATCGTCGCGGTTGTCCATGTCAGCAGGATTCTTACCTATCTGAGCATTTTTACCGATAACTGTATTTTCAGAAATAATAGAGAACTGAATGTTAGCACCCTCTTCAATTACAGCGCCAGGCATAATAATGGATGAGTTAATTGTAGCACCCTTGCCGATAGTAACGCCAGGGAAGAGGATAGAGAATTCAAGTTTACCGTTAACGATACAACCGTCAGCGATCATTGAGTTCTGAATCTCAGCATCTTCGCCTACATAGTGAGGTGGCATCATTGGGTTTCTTGAGTATACGTTCTTAAGGCTCAAGGAAACATTAGGGTCAAGAAGATCCATGTTAGCTTCCCATAAGCTATCTATAGTACCGACATCCTTCCAGTAACCTTCAAACGGATAAGCCATCATCTTTTCACCTGCATTAAGCATAGCAGGGAGGACATCTTTACCGAAGTCGTTGCTGGAGTTTTCGTTTTTTTCGTCTTCAATTAAGAACTTCTTGAGTATTTTCCAGCTGAAAACGTAAATACCCATAGAAGCATTTGTGCTTTTTGGAACTGCAGGCTTCTCATCAAATTCGTAGATGGAGCCGTCTTCGTTTGTGTTAAGGATACCGAAACGTGATGCTTCCTCAAGCGGAACATCGATAACTGCGATTGTGCAAGCAGCGTTGTTCTTCTTGTGGAATTTAATCATATCGGCGTAGTTCATTTTGTAGATATGGTCACCTGAAAGTACAACAACATACTCTGGGTCATATCTGTCAACAAAGTTGATGTTCTGATAAATAGCGTTTGCAGTGCCTGAGTACCAGTCTGAGCCTTCTTTTGACTCGTATGGCTGTAAACAGGTAACGCCATTTTGCAAACCGTCTAAATCCCATGGCTGACCGTTGCCGACGTATTCGTTTAAGACGAGTGGCTGGTACTGAGTAAGTACACCAACCGCTTCTATACCGGAGTTGGCACAGTTGGATAACGGGAAGTCTATGATTCTGTATTTGCCTCCGAATGGAACAGCAGGCTTAGCAAGCTTTTTTGTAAGCACGCCAAGACGAGAGCCTTGTCCACCGGCAAGAAGCATAGCGACGACTTCTTTTTTTGGACGCATGGTGTTAACCTCCGTGATATTTTAGTTCAGGCGGAGCGTGAAGCTCCGCCCGAAGTTTAGCATAAAATATTATAATTATTTGTCTTCTTTTGTAGCTTTTTTAGCTGTTGTTTTCTTTGTAGCTGTTTTCTTAGCAGGAGCTTTCTTAGCAGGCTTTTTCTCTTCAGCCTTTTCTTCTGCTTTCTCTTCAGCCTTAGCTTTAGCCTCGGCCTCAGCTTTAGCAGCAGCTTCTTTCTCAGCTTTCTTTCTAGCTAAAGTAGCCTTTCTCTTAGCAGCAGCTGCGGCTTTCTTCTCAGCAGCGATTCTTGCTTTCTCTTCAGCTTCTTTTTCTGCAGCGATTCTTGCTCTTTCAGCAGCTTCCTGTTCTGCCTTAACACGTGGGTTCTCACGCTTGTCAACGCACTTTAAGTATAAAGCACCCATTGGTGGAATACAAAGCTTGATTGACTGCTCGTAACCGTGCATTGGTTCAACTGATGTGTGAATCTGCTCAGGATTATCTGTACAATCATAGCCACCATACTCAGGTACGTCAGTGTTGAGAATCTCAGTGTATACACCAAAATCGGGAACACCGATTGAATAGTTCTCTCTTCTGACAGGCTGGAAGTTACAAACAACGATGATTGAGTTGCCCTCTTTGTCAATACGACGGAAAGCGATGATGCTCTGCTGATAGTCATCGTGGTGAATCCAGTTAAAGCCTTCCCAGCTGAAGTCAACTTCGCTCATACACTTGTTCTCAAGGTAGATCTTGTTGAGGTCTTTGATGAACTGGTTGAGCTGCTGATGTCTTTCATACTGTAAAAGACCCCACTGGAGTTCTTCTGTTGAATTCCATTCATCAAACTGGCCGAGCTCAGCACCCATGAATGTGAGCTTCTTACCAGGGTGAGCCATCATATATGAAAGGAATACTCTGACACCTGCGAATTTATCGTTATAGTCACCAGGCATCTTGTTGATGAGTGAACCCTTACCGTAAACTACCTCATCGTGAGAGATAGGAAGGAGGAAGTGCTCAGAGAATGCGTACAAGAAGCTGAATGTGATGTTATCGTGGTGGTATGGTCTCCACAGTGGGTCAAGTGACATATAGGAGAGCATATCGTTCATCCAACCCATGTTCCACTTGTAGTCAAAGCCAAGACCGCCGTCATAAACAGGCTTTGAAACCATTGGCCATGATGTGCTCTCTTCAGCGATCATCATAACATCAGGGTGGTGGAGGTGGACAGCAGTGTTAAGTCTCTTTAAGAACTCAACAGCCTCTAAGTGCTCTCTGCCACCAAAGCAGTTGGCAACCCATTCGCCATCGTTGCGGTTGTAGTCGAGGTAGAGCATAGATGCAACAGCGTCAACACGGATACCGTCGATGTGATATTTATCAAGCCAGAACATAGCACTGGAAACGAGGAATGAAATAACCTCATATCTAGCGTAGTCGAATACGTATGTACCCCACTCTTTGTGCTCGCCTTTTCTGGAATCTTCGTACTCATAGCAGTGGATACCGTCGAAACGACCTAAGCCGTGAGCATCCTTAGGGAAGTGAGCAGGTACCCAGTCGAGGATAACACCGATGCCATTCTGGTGACATAAGTCGATAAAATTCATGAACTGGTCAGGGTTGCCATAACGTGAAGTAGGAGCAAAGTAACCTGTTACCTGATAGCCCCATGAGCCGTCAAACGGATACTCAGTCATAGGCATAAACTCAATGTGAGTGTAACCCATATCTTTAACATATGGAATGAGCTCCTCAGCAAGTTTGTCATATGAGAAAATGTTACCATCTAAGTATTTTCTCCATGAACCTGCGTGAACTTCGTAGATGTTCAATGGCTCTTCGAAGTGGTTCTTGCTCTTCTTAGCTTCAAACCAATCGTTGTCACTCCAGATGTGGTTGTTAAGGTCATATACTACAGAAGCGTTGTCAGGTCTTGTCTGAGTGTGGAAAGCGTAAGGGTCAGATTTTAAGAGCTTTTCAAACCAAGGTGTTTCAACACAGTATTTGTAAATCTCAAAATCATAGAGTCCTTCAATAAAGAGTTCCCATACACCGCCGTCGCTGATTTTGTACATATAGTTTGCTGTCTGATCCCAGTTGTTGAAGTTACCAACAACGGATACAGTAAGGGCGTTTGGAGCCCAAACACGGAAAACAACACCATCTTTGCCGTCCCAGTTGACTTTGTGAGCACCTAAGAATTCATAAGCACGCACAGCATCGCCGCCATGGAACAGTTCAAGAGGGGTTCTCTCGTCAAAAATCTGATAGTTCATGAAAAATCTCTCCTCTTATGTATTTGAATAATATAATTATACATTATATATCGAGAATATAATATCATTTTTTTAGTACAAATTCAAGTAAAAGTGCAATTTTAATTACAAAGTTTTAGTGCAGATTTTATAAATATTGTCAATTTCTTTGTCGGAATTCACAAGAATTTTGTTTGTTTTTATAAATAATGACTAAATTGTTTTTTGGCTAAGAAAAATTATGTAGAAAAAACAGAAAATACGCTAAAATTCATCAGCATGTTGTTTTTTACCTTAAACATTAAATGAGCATAAATATTTTTATGATATAGCCATATTTTGCCTTGACAATTGTATATATCTATATTAGAATTATGCTAAGCACGTTTGTGTGCTCGGAGCATTTAGTCACACGGACGGTGTTCCTATTCACTTATTGGACTCTTTAAAGAGCCGTTATTCATAGATATTTTTTATTATTTTTATTATCATCTTTTACATTGTCAAAGATTTTTGTAGTGTTTCTTTGGTGATAGATTTAAACTGAATATCTTATATTAACGGCACCCATGAGTTGAGTTTGATTAGTTTTTAACTAACAAAATCAAGGAGGTGTCAAATCAAATGGACTTATGGTTACAGATCCTGTTGCCTGTTGTCACAGCCATCGTTGGCATCGTAGTTGGTGCTATCATTGGCTCAGTTTACCGTAAAAAGGTCGCTGAAGCTGAAATTGGCAGTGCTGAACAGGAGGCTAAGCGTATCGTTTCTGAAGCGATGAAAACAGCTGAAGCCAAGAAGAAAGAAGCCATCTTAGAGGGTAAGGACGAGATCCATCGCTTAAGAAATGAAAGCGAAAAGGAGATTTCTGACCGTCGTAAGGAGGTTCAGCGTCAGGAAAGACGCATCCAGCAAAAGGAAGAAACCCTTGACAAGAAGTTAGATAACGTCGAGTTAAAGGAAGAAAAAGTTTCAAAGAAAATGAAAGAAGCCGAAGCAAAACTTGCTGAGGTTGAAACCATCAAGAAAAGTCAGTTTGAAATGCTCGAGAGGATTTCCGGTTACACAGTTGACCAGGCCAAAGCATACTTGCTTTCACAGCTTGAAAACGAGCTCAGCCACGAGAAATCACTCAAAATTATGGAATTCGAGCAGCAGCTCAAGGACGAGCAGGAAAAGAAAGCGAGAAACATCATCTCTCTTGCTATCCAGCGTCTTGCAGCTGATCAGGTTGCAGAGGCTACCGTATCGGTAGTACCGCTTCCAAATGACGAGATGAAAGGTCGTATCATCGGTAGAGAGGGTAGAAATATCCGTGCTATCGAAACACTCACAGGTGTTGACCTTATCATTGACGACACACCTGAAGCTATCACACTTTCAAGCTTTGAGCCGGTGCGTCGTGAAATCGCCCGTATTTCTCTTGAAAAGCTCATCTCTGACGGACGTATTCATCCGGCAAGAGTTGAGGAAATGGTTGAAAAAGCCAGAAGAGAAGTTGAGGCTACTATTAAGCACGAGGGTGAACGTGCTGTGCTTGAATCAGGCGTCAACGGTGTTCATCCTGAACTTGTTAAGCTTTTAGGTAGATTACGCTATCGTACAAGCTATGGACAGAATGTACTTAATCACTCACTTGAGGTTGCTTATCTGTCCGGTATTATCGCATCAGAACTCGGTATGGATCCGACTATCGCTAAGCGTGCAGGCTTACTTCACGATATCGGTAAGGCTCTTGACCACGAAATCGAGGGAAGCCACATCGAAATCGGTGTTGATATGGCCAGAAAGTACAAGGAAAGCGACGCTGTTATTCACGCTATCCACGCTCACCATGGTGACGTTGAAGCTAAAACCGTCGTTGCTTGTATCGTACAGGCTGCCGATGCTATCTCAGCAGCACGTCCGGGTGCAAGACGAGAGAATCTTGAAAACTACATCAAGCGTCTGCAGAAACTCGAAGAGGTTGCATCATCATTCAATGGTGTTGATACTTCATTTGCTATCCAGGCTGGTCGTGAGATCAGAATTATGGTTAAGCCTGAGATTGTTACAGATGACAATATGGCATCACTTGCTAGAGATATCTGTAAGAAGATTGAAGAAGAGCTCGAGTATCCGGGTCAGATAAAGGTTAACATTATCCGCGAAAGCAGATCGGTTGACTACGCTAAGTAAATAGCTTAATATGAAAACAACGAGCCACCTGAGTGTTCAGGTGGCTTTTTTGTTTAGTGTGTTATTGCGTTGACTTTTATTTTGCGTTTAGTATAATTAAATTATAATATGATTAAGAACAGACTTGGGAGTGTTATTATGCTTATCATCTTGTTAATAGCATTGACTGTTATGATGATAAAAGATTATAAGAAGTTTTATGTCTATCTTATTGCTATTATAGGATTGTGTTGTTACACTGTATGTACATATGGATATGTTGTTTTTAGTCTGGAATATTCTAAAATTTTTATATGGCTAAGTAATCTTAGTGTTCCTGCCGTATTGTTCATTACTATTGCGCTGAGGAGGAATAAAAGATGAGCACTATTGTTTTTGATTTAGTTTTAATCGTACTGTTTATTGTTTATCTTGTTCGCTTTCGTGAAAAATCACTGTTGTTCGCTCTTGGCGTGTGCTGGTTTTCTATCGAAATCATTTCCAGTATAGCTTATTTAGTGATCTATGAAATAGCTCAAGTGTCAACAGATGTGTTTGGTGATGATTTCTTCGGATTTGTTAATCGTATGAATATAGGCAGTGTCTGGATACGTATCGTTGAATACGTGCTACTGTTTTTGATTGTTCTTTGTTTCTTTGTTAAAAGACAAAAAGAGAAAAAAACCGAGATTGATAAAGAAACTGCAAATAATTCCCTTTCAGAATAATAAGATAAAAGCCATCCGAATAACGGGTGGCTTTTATCTTGCAACTCAACTAAAAAATATGTGTCAATAATCCCAGGACGGGATATATGACTTGTCGGCAGATTTTAAATCTTGTGCAAAGCCGTCGAGCTCAAGTGTGATCAGGTGGTCGAGTACCTTTTGATACTCACGCTTTGTTATCTTTCGGTCTATGTCCGGATAATCGCTTGATTTACCGTGAGGGATGTATTGTCCCATCAGACTCAGTAACACGTTATCACTGAATTTTTCTTTGATGATATTGAGTACACCTATACTGTTTTTGGTGTGTGATGGGAGTACAAGGTGGCGGACGATAACACCTTTTTCGATTATTCCGTTATTGTCTATTGAGACAGACGGACATTGTCTGACCATTTCTGAGATAGCGTTTGTAGCTATAGCAGTATAGTTGTCACACTTTGACAGCCGCTTGGCAAGGGTGTCGTCGCTGTACTTGAAATCAGGAAGATACACATCGATATAACCATCGAGATTTTTCAAAGTGGTAACATCTTCAAATCCCGAACTGTTGTAAATCAATGGAACGTTTGGCTTGTAAATATCGAGCGTTTCAATCAATTTGTCAACATACTGTGTTGCGGACACGAACTCAATGGTATGCACACCTGAGTTTTCAAGTTCCTTAAGCTTTTCGGATAAAGCCAAAGGAGTGATGTACTTACCATTGTTTTCGTGAGATATTTCAAAATTTTGACAGTATACACACTTTAATGTACAGCCTGAGAAAAATACAGCACCGCAACCGTTTTTACCGCTGATGCATGGTTCTTCCCACAAATGAGGGGCGATTCTTGCGACTTTCATTTCACTGTTGCACTTACAATAGCCTGATGCTGTGTTAAGAAAACGCTGTGCGTTGCATTTTCGTGGGCATAAATTACATATCATAATATCACCGCACCTATTGTATCACAGTTTGCATCAAAGTGAAAGTATCAGTCTGTCTCAAGATCGTACAAGTAATCCTCTACAGCCTGTTCCAGATGACATAAGGATAAATCATAAGTGTTGAATTTTTGTATCAGCTGTTCAACTGCATCTTTGTTGTCTGATATGTCGGATACGGTTGCGACAAGCCTTTTACCGCAAAAGGCAAGTATGCCGTAAGATGTTGAAGTAGTTGAGTCGCTGTTAAGGGTTGTTTTTGTTTGTAATTTGTATTCTACCATATGGACCTCTCGCTAGTGATAAAATGTCACGGTGACATTTTATCACCAATTTTTACCAAAAGCAAGACATTTGACATAAATGTAATACAGGTTACAAAAGACTGTGCGTTTCGACATATTGTTACAAAGTGTATCGACAATGTTCTATAAAATTAAGTATTTATCTTGAAAAATAGATTTCTTCTGTGATAAACTGTATATCGCACATCGGTTTATTATAAGAATACAGCGTTGGAGTCAGCTGTATTTTGTCTTTGTTTTTAAAAGCAGAGAGGTTTTAGTGTCTTAATAATCGAAGCTGATGTGGTGCTGAGGTCGTTTGTGTGTTATAGTTTGCACACATTAATTTCAGGGTTGCAGATACGGGTTGCATAAAGTGTTGCTACGACTTCAGTAATTTTTGTATAAATATATGTGTTTTTTTATTTAGCCTCAGGGGAGGTAGATGTATGATTTATGTTAATGACTTAAGAAAAGAATTTAAAAAGACGATTAAAGAGCCGGGGTTAAAGGGGAGTGTAAAGGCACTTTTTAAACCTAATAACGAGATAATCAAAGCGGTTGACGGCATCAGCTTTCACGTCGGAAAAGGTGAGATGCTGGGATTTATCGGACCAAACGGAGCCGGCAAAAGTACAGTAATTAAGATGCTTACGGGTATTCTGACACCGACATCGGGTACTTGTGAGATTAACGGATTTATTCCGCAGGAAAACAGACAGAAATATGTAAAAGAAATCGGAGTAGTTTTTGGCCAGCGTACACAGTTATGGTGGGACTTAGCTTTAAGAGAAACTTACTCTGTGTTAAAGGAAATATACAACGTTCCTGACAATGAGTTTAAAAAGCGTATGGCGTTTTTGAATGAGGTGCTAGAGCTTGATGATTTTATCTCAAGCCCTGTAAGAACACTCTCACTTGGTCAGCGTATGAGAGCAGATATTGCAGCTTCGCTTTTACACAACCCTAAAGTGCTGTTTTTAGATGAGCCTACTATCGGACTTGATGTGGTTGTTAAAGATAACATCAGAAATGCTATACAGAAGATAAATGCCGAGGAAGGTACAACTGTTATTCTGACAACACACGACCTGGCAGATATCGAAATGTTGTGTAATCGTATTGTTATGATTGACAAAGGCAAGATGGTGTTTGACGGACAGATTTCTGACCTTAAGCATGAGTTCGGACAGATGCGTGACCTGTGCTTTGAGTTGAATTTTGCTGATGATATTTCAAAACTAAATTATGTTACGGATTTAAAGCTTAAAGATGACGACATAGAGATAAAAATCGAAGGAGCTGCTGTGTCGGTTCGATTTGATAGCGATGCCGTTTCCGTTGAGAATATGTTGTCATATACACTTTCTAAGGTGCATATTAAGGATATCAATCTCAAAGATGCTGATATTGAGGAGATTATCCGTAGAATTTACAGACAGGAAGTGAGTATGGCTGAGGTTTAAGAAGTTTATACACACTTATCGTCCGTTTACAAGAGCAGGTATGCTTGAATCGGTTGAATACAGAGCCAACTTTTTCTGTTTTCTGATAGGAGAGATTAT
>JAFUKO010000126.1 GCA_017473555.1 Ruminococcus sp.
GTTTCGCTCGTTCTCGCATCTCTTTCAAATCTCTACTGTTCCTCGACCACTTGCTAAAATCAAAGAATATATGAAATCTTTGATTTTTTAACGCGTGGACTCGGTCACATTGAGATTTAAAAGGCTCGAACGCTCAACGCTTAATATCACGTTTCGCTCGTTCTCGCATCTCTTTCAAATCTCTACTGTTCCTCGACCACTTGCTAAAATCAAAAAATATATGAAATCTTTGATTTTTTAACGCGTGGACTCGGTCACATTGAGATTTAAAAGGCTTGAACGCTCAACGCTTAATTTTTCTTAGCCGTTGTTCTGATTCGTGTCAGCTTCAAGAGTAGCTCCTTTGGGTGGAGTGGAAACAGTGGGTACATATAGCTCTTGCCTGAGAGGGTTTTGTTTGTAAACAGTAGCACGATGTTCAAAATTATACCTGCGATAAAGCCCCAGAAGTTCAGGACTCGTGTGAGTATAAGCAGGATTATTCTCATAAATTTCAGGCTGTAACCGAGCTCATATGACGGCTGGGAGTAGGTTGCGATTGTGACAAATGCCATATAGAGGATGACCTCCATTGAGAACCAGCCTGTGTTTATCGCAAACTCCGAGAACGCAATCGCTCCGATGATTGACAGCGATGCCGACAGACTATCAGGGGTGTTCAGTGCCGCAAGTCGCAAGCCGTCGATTCCGATTTCAATCAGTATCAGCTGTAGGAAAATCGGGATGTTTACGTTGCTCTGGTCGGGTATGACGAATTTTAACGCTTCGGGGACGTAGTCCGGATTTTGCACAGCCAGTAGCCACAGCGGTGTTAAAAGCACCGATACAAAGGTGATTAAATATCTGGCTATTCTAATATATGTGCCCGTGATTGGCGGGAAATAGTAGTCGTCGGCTTCTTCCAGTACCTCAAATATCGAGGTCGGTAAAAGCAGAGCTGACGGCGAGTTGTCAACCAGTATAATAATACTGCCCTTTAAGCACACCGCGGCGGCTACGTCAGGTCGCTCAGTGTACTTTACCTTTGGGAAAGGGTTGTACCATTTGTGAGGATAGAGAGCCTCGATAAGACTCTGTTGGTTCATCGACAGAGATTCTACGTCGAGGTTCTCTATTTTCTTTTTCAGCGTGTTTAAAAGCGTTTTGTCAACCTTGTCGTCCATATAGCACATTACTATGTCGGTCTGTGACGAGGTGCCCGCACTTAGCACTGTTGTAGTAAAATGCGGGTCACGGATTCTGCGTCGAATCAGTGCACAGTTGAATATAAGCGTTTCGACAAAGCCGTCCTTACTGCCACGAAGCACCTTGTCATCCTGAGGTTCGGAGGTGCCACGCTGTGGGTAGGTTCGCATATCGAGCATAACACATTCTGAAAAGCCGTCTATCATTATGCACGAAATGCCAGACAGCACGTTTTTGACAACTGCGTTTATGTCAGAGAGCACGTCTACCTCGACGTATGGCACACAGTATGACGCAAAGGTGCGTGCGTCTTTTACTATGTCGTCTTCACTGTTTTGGTAGAAATACTCCATTATGTGCTCCATTGTGTCATCTTTGACAAAGCCATCAATGTAAAACATTACGGCATCTTTTGAGTTCAGCGTTATGCTTCGCTCGATGATGTCAAAACACTGGTCGCTTCTTAAAGCGTTTTTTAGCAGTGTTCGGTTGTGTTGAAAGTCTGTGCTGAATTTTTGTGTAAACATAGCATCGTTCCTTGTTTTGATTTTTTGGGTGCTGACGCACGGCGGTACGTCGAAAATCGCCGTACCCTACGGATGAGATATAAACGTTGAAATTTAAATTGTAGGGGACGGGTTCCCCGTCCCGAA
>JAFUKO010000127.1 GCA_017473555.1 Ruminococcus sp.
AGCATAGGGCAGAGGTGCTCGACAGCATCTGTCAGTACATCTCTTTTTACCATCTCGTTATTTATCTGTATACGCTCACAAAAGTCGGTGATGTATGGAGAGATGAACAGACCAGTTTTGTACCCGCTTTCAGTAAGCACACGGGAAATCATCTGGCAGGTTGAGCCTTTTCCGTTAGTGCCTGCTACGTGGATGAATTTTTGCTCAAGCAGGTCATCACCCAGCATTTCAAACAGTGCAGAGATTCTGTCTAATCCCGGACGTGAGCCGAATTTGTCGAGTGAGTGGATTTTTTCTAAAGCTTTATCGTATGTCATAGTATCAGACCAATTCTTTATAAATATCGTTCTTGCGAATTTTTGTTATTTTTGCGGCTTCTTTAGCGGCATCTGTCGGACGCATACCGTCAGATATGAATTTTTCTGCCATTTTGACAGCATCTGAAAGCACGTATTCTACCTCATCAACATCTGTTTTGCCCTCTAAAATGAGTACAATTTCGCCCTTTAAAGAGCCGTCAGAGAATTTCTCATACGCCTCTTTTGTAGTGGTACGGATAATCTCCTCGTGTAGTTTAGTCAACTCTCTAGCTATTGTGAGTTTACGCTCACCAAATGTTTTGTATAAATCTGAAAGTGTGTTTGGTAACTTGTGTGGAGCCTCGTAGAAAATCATTGTGCGAGTCTCATTCAAAAGTGATTCGAGATGCTCGGTTCTGCTTTTTTTATTAACAGATAAAAAGCCCTCAAAACAAAAACGACCTGTAGCAAGTCCCGATACACAAAGTGCCGAGATAACAGCTGACGGACCCGGAACAACCACTGTTTTTATCGAGTATTCCTCGCACTGTTTGATGAGGAGTTCGCCAGGATCAGAGATACACGGCATACCTGCATCGGTCACTATAGCACAGCTTTCTCCGGCTTTGATGCGGTCACAAATTATCTGACCGCGGTATTCTTTGTTGTGTTCAAAATAGCTCACCATCGGCTTTTTGATGCCAAAGTGGTTGAGTAATTTAAGAGTAACTCTAGTATCCTCCGCTGCGATAAAATCGACTTGTTCAAGTGTTTCAAGTGCTCGCTCAGATATATCGCCGAGGTTACCGATAGGAGTTCCAACTACATATAAAATGCTCATATTCTGCCTTCTTTATATATTCCGTAAATTTCTTTCATTTCGTCTGAAAAATTGCCATGTTCATTTTCGATAAACAGAGTTGGGAGTACCTGCATAAAACCACGGTTTCCCTTGTATCTGCCCTCAAGTAAAAAGAGTTTAGGCTCTTTATTTAGTCGCTGTTGCACAAGTCGCAAACGCTTTGGCTCAATCTCAAATTTACGCATCGCTTCCATTACGTCTGTTAATCTCTCAGGACGCTGGCAGATGCAGAATCTTCCTGAAAACTGCAGTAAATGGGATGCGGCTTCGCAGATATCGTTAAGGGTGCAACTCTCTTCGTGACGAGCCAGTAGCTTTTCTTGCTCGGGATTTACTATTCCTGTGCCACTAAGCTTATACGGAGGGTTACATACAACGACGTTATAATGACCAAAAGGTAATTTGCCCTTTAGGTCTTTTAAATCCGAGTGGAGTGGGGTAATGCACTTACAGTTACTATTGCCATTTTCTACATTGTGAGCGATGCTTCTACTAAGCATATCTATAGCATTCTCCTGAATATCGAGAGCTACTATTTCTTTACATACCTTATCCCTTGTCCACAGTAGCGGCATAGTACCACATCCTGTGCCAAGTTCGACAACACAGTCGCTTTTCTTTGGGTTAGCAAAGTTGGCTAGTAAAATAGTATCTGTCGAAAAATGATAGCTGTCGCTGACTATGATTTCGACGCCATTTCCAAGCGGTTCGAGTTTTTCGTTTTCTTTAAGCATCTACTCACCTCCAAAGTATAAGTAATTCAAACATAAGTAAAAAATACTGCCATTCAATTATAGCATATAAGAATATTATTGCAAACAAAAACACACTGAAATTCCGATTTGTGCACATTATTTACTTGTTCGTGCTACATTACGGCTATTGTCGCTTCTTTTGATTATACTATAAAACGTTTGGTATAAATAAATTTACAAAAGGAGAAATTGATTATGAAAAAAGTAGCACGAAAAATTCTGGCACTTATGGTGGTTTCGGTTTTGATTGTGTCAATGTGTGTAACACCTGCATTTGCTGCATCCACAGGCGGTAGAGATTTTGTGTATACGGTTTTAGGTGACGGCACAGCAGAAATCACTGGCTATACAGGAACAGCTACCGACATTGTAATTCCATCTACAATTGATGGTCACAAGGTAACATCAATTGGTAACTCTGCTTTCTTAAAAGACAGTTTACTAACAAGCGTGGAAATACCGAGCGGTGTTAGTAAAATCGGAGATTATGCTTTCGGTTACTGTGACTCATTAGGCAACACAACAATCCCAAGCAGCGTAACCAGTATCGCCCAAAACGCTTTCTGTAACAATTCTGATGATTTGACCATTTACTGCTTCAAAAACACAGTAGCATCAAGTTTCGCAAAAGAAAATGATATTCGACGTGCTGAGTTTTTGTATACTGTTCTTGGTGATGGTACAGCAGAAATCACAGCCTATTACGAAAATGCTACTGAGGTAGAAATTCCATCACTCGTTGATGGTTATGTGGTAACATCAATCGGTGATCAGTCGTTCATTTTCAGTGATGTAAAGAGTGTAACAATTCCTGATACTGTTACAATAATAGATGATTTTGCTTTTTGTCAGTGTAATTCTTTGACAAGTGTAAAGATGCCAGAAAGCCTTACATATCTTGGTGAGTACGCTTTTGCTTACACAGATATAAATACAATCACACTTCCTGATGGTATCAAGTGGATTCAAACTGCTACATTCAGCAATTGTACTATGCTGGAAAGTATAACAATTCCTGATACTGTTGAGATTATTTTCGGCAATGCATTTTTAAATTGTGAATCGTTAAATAGCGTAACACTTTCCGAAAACTTAGACAGTATTGATTGTTATGCCTTTAGAGGATGTAAGTCATTGGAAAGCATCATTGTTCCACAGGGAGTAAGACATATTCTTAACGGTGCTTTTGATGGTTGTGCAGATTCATTTGCTGTTTATGGTTATCCTGATACAGAGGCTGAGGCTTTTGCTCAGCGTAGCGGTTTTGAATTTGTTCCGTTTAGCATTTCAGTATAATATTTCAGTATAATAATTACGGGGTGACTTTTTGTCGCCCCGTTTTTGCAAACAAAAAAGCTCGTGATAACAATCACGAGCTTTTTGTATTAAGTAAAATTAACCCTCAGCGATAGCTTCTACAGGGCACTGACCAGCACATGCACCGCAGTCAACACAAGCGTCAGCGTCGATAGCGAACTTGCCATCATCCTCAGCGATAGCCTCACATGGGCACTGATCTGCACAAGCACCACAACCGATGCAAGTATCCTTATCAATTACGTAAGCCATTTAAATAAACCTCCTTATTAAATGATACAAGTATATTGTAGCATACTTTGCAAAAAAAGCAATTATTTTGGTAAAAATTTTTATTCCAAATCTTTCAGCTCATCAAGCTCTTTTTTGTTAACCTTGATGTAGCCGTCTTTTAAAAGCTTAACTTCTTTTACCTTGAAAGTCTGTGGAGCAGCCTCATCAGGAGTGTTATCCATCTTGACTTTGAGTGTTTGTGTAAGCAGGTTGTTTTCTACAACTAAGCCTCTGCCCATTGGAGTTTTAACGATAGCTCCCACCTTAGGTGTACGCTTTAACAGGTCTGTATATGCCTCTTGTTCGTATTTTAAACAACACATAAGTCGTCCGCAGGTACCTGAAATCTTAACAGGAGAGAGGGAAAGTCCTTGCTCCTTTGCCATTTTTATGGAAACAGGCTGGAACTCGCCTAAAAAGCTTGAACAGCAGAATGGTTTTCCGCATACACCGAGTCCACCGAGCATCTTAGCTTCATCCCTAACACCGATTTGTCTGAGTTCGATTCTTGTTCTGAAGACTGACGCAAGGTCTTTAACTAAAGCTCTGAAATCTACTCGACCGTCTGCTGTGAAGTAGAACATAATCTTTGAGTTGTCAAAGGTGTACTCAACGTCAACGAGTTTCATCTCAAGACCGTGCTGAGCTACTAATTTTTCGCAAGTTTTGAGAGCATCTTTTTCTCTCAATTTGTTTTCTTCGAGGTGCTTTAAGTCTTCTTCGGTCGCTTTTCTTATAACCATTTTGAGTGGATGAACGATGTTTTCATCAGGCTCTTCTCGGTTACTCATAGCAACCTCACCGCACTCAACACCTCTGGATGTTTCAACGATGACAGCTTCTCCTGTATTAAACTTTATATCAACAGGGTCAAAGTAATAAATCTTACCAACCTGTTTAAATCTTACTCCGATTACCTCTGCCATGAAATCCTCCTGTATTCTCCGCACAGCCATGTGGTGAGTAGTGCCATATTGACGTTGCGGTCAGCCTTTATAGTAGCCTTTGAACTCAGCTCAATAAGACCGATGATTCTTTGTCTTGTCAGTTTTTTAGCAACTGTTTTAGCGATGTCACTCTGATTTGTGTTACCAACAGATTGTGACAAAGCCTGTCTCAGATACTCGCTTACTACGTTTAAAGTGTCTTTAAACACAACACGATTGGATAGTTTTGCGGTAGCAAGCAGTAATTTGTGTTCGTTTAATGCTAGTATGCCCTCGATTATTTCAAGTGCGAGAGCATCAGTTTGTTCATCAGTAGCGTTTTCGTTTTTGAGAGTGAAAACCTGTACTCTGGATAAAATAGTTGAAAGCATTTTTTTGGAGCTTTCGGCTGTTAAAATAAACAAGGTGCTTTGTGGCGGCTCTTCTAAAATCTTAAGAAACGCATTTTGTGAAATCTCAGGCATACACCTGTCAACATCACTAAGTATAAACACCTTGGTGTCTGCTTCGTTAGGGATGATGCTGGCGTCTTTTATCAGTTCACGCACAGCTTCAACCGAGATTATATTGGTTTTACCGCTTAATTTAGGGGTGTAAATATCGCTGTGACCCATACCTTTTGCTTTTATGCAGTTTTTGCACACTCCGCACGGGCGTTTTTCGCTGGAACACACAGCATACATCGATAAATACTTAGCGGCATTTGCACGCTTGTCAGCTGTGCCGCCTTCAATAAGCACAGCGTGAGGCATACGTCGGTTGCTGACTAAATCAGAAAACGTAGCTTGAATATCCAAAAAGTCGTCCACCGCAATACCTCCTTCTAAAGCTTTTTAAGTATAACATAGAAAGTGCTAAAAATCTATAATTATTTCAATTTAACTATATTTGTCACAATACCTTGCTCCGTGATATCTATGTAAGCGTACGAACCGTAGTAGCCGCTTAATGAGCCTGGATTAAGAATATAAAGCCCGTCGTCGTATTCACACAGTGCGTTGTGTGTATGACCATATATAACGATGTCGGCTTTAGCTTCTCTTGCAGCACAGCAAAGAGTGTAAAGTCCGGATTTTACGTTGTACATATGACCGTGAGTAATGAAAAGCTTCTTACCTTCGATCACTCTTTCTTCAACAAGTGGCAGGGTAGAGCCTAAATCACAGTTACCTTTAACGGAGATTACGGCTTTGTCCTGATAGTGCATCTTAATGGCGTCAAGCTCATCTCTGGAATCACCGCAATGTATGATAATATCAGCATTTTTCTGAGCCTCAACCGCTTTTTTGAAATTGTAGAAATCTCCGTGGGTATCTGATACAACAAGAATTCTCATAAAATCTCCTATCATAAAATGGGGATTATTGCATAGTATATTATCGAGGTGTTATGTATGGCAAACAACGAGCAGATAAATTCACTCATAAATCAGTTGTCACAGCGACTCAACGCTGATTCAGAAGAAGTCAGAGCCGCCTTGCAAAAAGGAAATCTCGATAAAGTGCTTGCGAATATGGATAAAAAACAGGCTGATAAAATCGGCGCAATTCTGTCAGACCCGAAAGAGTCACAGAAGATTTTGTCCACTCCGCAGGCACAGGCTCTTATTAAAAAGCTAATGGGATAAATGGACGATTTATCCGCTAAAATCAGTCAGATTCTGAGTGACCCCCAAGCTTTACAGCAGATAAAAGGGCTTGGGGAACAGCTCGGTTTTCCTAACACCTTTAGTGAACCGCAAGTTAACGAGCACAGGGAAGAACCACAACCACAGATGAATACGGGGTTCTCTCCTGATATGATGAGTATGCTCACAAAGCTCGCTCCTATGATGAATAGTATGAATAGCGAGGACGATACAACAAGGCTCCTCAAAGCTCTAAGACCATTTTTGTCAGACGAGCGGAAGAAAAAACTTGATGAAGCTTCAAAGCTGCTGAAAATGATGAAACTGTTACCGCTAATAAAAGACTTCGGTGTTTTAGACTCATTTTTCTGAAGGAGGGTATTATGGCTGACAGGATGCAGGACGATGCGATGCAACGTTACAGACAAATGTACTCAAAAGCACAGCCTGAAAAAAGTCGCTTTACATCTGTACCGCAAAATAATGACCATAACAGCGATAAAACTCCTGAAAAAGAAAATGAAAACAAGAATTTACATAAAGAGCAAAAGCCCCATAAAACTGAGAGCAGCAACGTGCTCGACATCTTTATGAAAGATAAAGAGAAGAGCCTGATTATATTGCTGATAGTCATTTTGCTCAGCGAAAAAGCGGATACAACGCTGATACTTATGTTGATGTATCTTGTGATTTAGTTATCTTACCTGACCGTCACCACGTATGATGTATTTTGTGGAAACGAGGTTTTCAAGTCCCATTGGGCCACGAGCGTGGAGTTTCTGGGTTGAAATACCGATTTCAGCACCTAAGCCAAATTGTCCACCGTCGGTAAAACGAGTAGATGCGTTCACGTAAACTGCTGATGAGTCAACTCTGTTTAAGAAACTTTCAGCGTTTTTGTAGTTTTCTGTAATGATTACTTCGCTGTGACCGCTACTGTATTTAGCAATGTGGTCAATAGCGTCATCAAGGGAAGACACTACTTTAACAGCCAAAATATAGTCTAAAAATTCTGTTGCGTAATCTTCGTCAGTTGAGAGCTTTGCGTTATCGCCTAAGATGGCTACAGTTTTCTCACAACCTCTGATTTCAACATTCTTTTCTTTTAATCTATCATATATCGCAGGCAGCGCTTTGTCTGCGATTTTTTCGTGTACAAGTAAAGTCTCAAGTGCGTTACAAACAGAAACTCTGGAAGTTTTAGCGTTGAACACAATAGAGCTTGCCATATCGATATCGGCACTCTCGTCAACAAAAGCGTGACAGTTGCCTACCCCTGTTTCAATTACAGGAACTTTAGCATTTTCTACAACGGCTCTGATAAGTCCTGCGCCACCTCGTGGGATAAGAACATCGAGATACTCTGTAAGACCCATCAGCTCAATTGAGCTTGCACGTGTTGTATCTTCAACAAGGTTAATGCAGTCGCTCGGTAAACCTGCTTTTGCGATAGCATCTCTCATAACCTTGACAATAGCTTTGTTTGAGTTGATAGCTTCCTTGCCACCTCGAAGAATTACACAGTTGCCTGCTTTTAAGCACAGAGCAGCTGCGTCAGCAGTAACGTTAGGACGTGATTCAAAGATGATGCCGATAACACCAAGAGGAACTGTCACCTTTGAAATATCAAGTCCGTTAGAAAGCTTGTTGCCTGATATCACCTTACCAACAGGGTCAGGCATTGCGATAATTTCATCAACACCACAGGCAATACCTTTAATGCGGTCAAGGTCTAATCTGAGTCTGTCAATCATTGCATCGGACAGACCGTTTATTCTGCCGTTTTCAATGTCGATGTTGTTCTGCTTTATAATGTATTCTGCATTTTCGATAAGTGCAGCGGATATATTCTTTAAAGCCTCGTTTTTTTCAGCCTTTGCAACAGACAGTACACGAGATGCTTTCTTTGCATTTATACCAAGTTCTTTTACAGTTAACATATAATCACCTTTGTCCTTTGAATAATGTGCCGACGGCTTTTGAGTCTTCGAGTACGTCGTAGAGGATTTTTGGATCTTCGCCGTTTAGTACGATACAGTCAATACCCTGAGTTGTTACGTGCTGAGCGGCTTTAAGTTTAGTAGCCATACCGCCTGTGCCTCGGTTTGAACCTGAGCCGTGAGCCATATCCATAATCTCGTCAGTGATTTTCTCAACTACGTCAATATGCACAGCGTCTTTGTTTGTACGAGGGTTATCGGTATAAAGACCGTCAATGTCTGTGAGTATAACAAGAGTGTCAGCGTGAATAAGGTTTGAAACGATAGCTGACAGCATATCGTTATCACCAAAGTTGTTGCCCTCTAACTCATCGATAGCAACAGTATCATTTTCGTTAACGATAGGGATAATACCCATCTGTAAAAGTGTATCAAATGTGTTTATAACGTTTTCTTTTTTATGGTCGGAGTCGACAGAATATTTTGTCAGAAGAACCTGAGCTACCGTGTTGTTGTATTCAGAGAAAAATTTGTCGTACATAAACATCAGCTCACACTGACCGACTGCTGCCAGAGCCTGCTTTTCTCTTGTGGTATCAGGGCGGGCAGGTAGTCCGAGTTTACCCATACCGACACCGATAGCACCTGATGACACAAGTACTACTTCGTGACCGTAATTTCTTAAATCTGAGAGCACCTTGCACAGTGTGTCAACTCGTCTTAAATTAATTTTACCATTTTCATATGTAAGGGTGGATGTTCCAACCTTGATTACAATTCTTTTTTTATCCATAGTAAACCTCTTTTTGGCTACATATACTGTAGCTTAAAATTCTCCACATATCATTATACTATATATTTGTCAAAAATCAAATGATAAATTGTTGAGGCAAATTGTGAACGATTTGAATATTTACAAAGATAAAAACTTAGGCTATACTAGAGATATAAAGCGATATGGAGAAAATTATGGAAAATACTTTGGAAATAAAACCAACACGTGCTTTGCTTGTTAGTGTGGATACAGGCGACTTTGATGCAGAAAGCTCGCTTGCTGAACTGTTTGAACTTGCTAAAAGTGCAGGAGCAGATCCGCTTTTAAGCATTGAACAGAAATTAAGTCATTTGGAACCGGGCACTTGTGTCGGTAGCGGCAAGCTTATTGAAATAAAAGAGGCGTGTGAGCTTCACGAGATTGAACTGCTTATTTTCGATTTAGAGCTTTCACCTGTACAGATTCGTAATATTGAAGCAGCAACCGACGTTCGTACTATCGACCGTACTATGCTGATTCTGGATATCTTTGCACAGCGTGCGAAGTCTAAAGAGGGTAAGCTTCAGGTTGAACTTGCCCAGCTTAAGTATATGTTGCCTCGACTTACAGGTAAGGGTGTTGAGATGTCACGACTCGGTGGCGGTATCGGTACCCGTGGCCCTGGTGAAACAAAGCTAGAGACCGACAAACGTCACATCCGTCGCAGAATGGAAACGCTGAAAGAACAGCTTAAAGAGGTCGAACAGCATAGACAGCAGCTCAGACGCAGACGTAAGAAAGACAATGTAATAACCGTTGCAATTGTCGGATATACAAACGCAGGAAAGTCAACTCTGATGAACTTTTTGACAGAGGCAGGAGTACTTGCTCAGGACAAGCTCTTTGCAACATTAGACCCTACTTCACGTGCTTTGAAACTGCCAAACGGCGTTTCGGTTATGATGATAGATACCGTAGGTCTGGTCAGACGTTTACCTCACCATTTAGTCGAAGCATTTAAATCTACTTTGGAAGAAGCAGCACTTGCTGATATTATCCTTAATGTGTGTGATGCAAGCAGTGAAGAAGCATCACTTCATTTAGATGTAACTGAAAAACTTCTTGTAAGTTTAGGTTGTGTTGATACACCTATTGTTCCTGTGCTTAATAAATGCGATTTGCTGACTGACGATATGGACATTATGCGTATCAGTAACGCTGTTAAAATCAGTGCTAAAAACGGCACAGGTATAGACAGTTTGCTAACAGCGATTGAAGATAACCTGCCTTTAAGAGTGAAAAAGGTTAAGCTTTTATTCCCTTTTGATAAAGCAGGACTTGCGGCGACACTCAGAAAAACTTCAACCGTAAACAGTGAGGAATACACAGCAGATGGGATTGAGGTCGAGGCGGTTATCGATGAAGCAACTTATGGCAGACTCAGAGAATTTGTGATTGAGTAAGAAACGGAGTGTTGTTTATGAAGAAGACAGCTATTATTGTTCTTGCAGTTATTATGATAATTTGCATCGGTGTTATAGGAGTGTTCGCTGCAGACAGAGATAGAAAAGACGAATGTACAATCTCTTGTGAAACACAAAATTGTAGTGTGATTTCTAAAACGCAGGATTGCACAGCGGTTTGCGAAACTCAGAACTGTGAGAATAAGAGCGAAAACTGTGTCAATTTCGAAGATGCCGACAATGACGGCGTGTGTGATAATTATTCAGAAAACTGTAAAAGTAATAACAAAAACTGTGTCAATTACGAAGATGCTGACAATGACGGCGTGTGTGATAACTACTCTGAAAACTGTGATAGTAACAAAGAAAATTGTGTGAACTATAATGATGTTCATAACAACCATTCATATGGAAAGCATAACGGTAATGGTAAGCACGGTAATAGTGGTTGTCATTAAAAACATTTTTTACTTCAATGTAATAAGCAAAATATCAAACGGTGTGTCTTATAGGCATGCCGTTTGTTTTTTAAAGACTAGTCAGTTACCTTGCTATTTTGATATATTTGTGTTATTATGTAATGTAAATAAAATGGGAGAGAAGGCTTTTTGTGGACGTCAAAGTGAACGATAAACTTGTTATGAAAAAACCTCATCCGTGTGGATGTAACACCTTTGTTGTAACAAGAATCGGTATGGATTTTAAAATCAAATGTGAAAAATGCTCCCACGAGGTTATGGTGCCTCGAAAAAAGGTCGAGAAAAATATCAAAAAGATATTAAGAGAAGAATGATTTTAAGCTAAGAATGAGGATATATTATGTTTGATAAACTCGAAATTTTTGATAAAAGATATGAGGAGCTCAATAAACGACTCTACGAACCCGATGTAGCGAGTGATCCTGTTGTGTTCAGAGAGGTAAACAAAGAGCTGAGCCAGATTACTCCGATTGTTGAAAAGTTCAGAGAATATAAAGCTACTAAAGAAAGCATTGAGGATGCATTGTCATTACTCGAAGATTCGTCCTGTGATGATGAGCTTAAAAGTCTTGCTCAGCTTGAACTGGGTGAAGCTAAGGACAAAATTCCTGTAATTGAAGAAGAACTTAAGATTTTACTGCTTCCTAAGGACCCTAACGATGAACGTAACGTAATTGTCGAAATCCGTGGTGGTACAGGTGGAGAAGAGTCATCGTTGTTTGCCAGTGACCTTTTTAGAATGTACACAATGTACGCTGAGAGAAAAGGTTTTTCGGTAGAGGTGTTAAATGCTAACGAAACAGAGCTGGGTGGATATAAAGAAATATCCTTTATGATAAACGGTGATGGAGCTTATTCTCGCTTTAAATTTGAGTCAGGCACACACCGAGTTCAGCGTGTACCTCAGACAGAGAGTGGCGGCAGAATCCACACCTCGGCCGCAACAGTTGCTGTGCTTCCTGAGGCTGACGACGTTGAGATTGACATCAACCCTAACGACCTGCAGATTGATACATTCCGCTCTTCAGGTGCAGGCGGACAGCACATCAACAAGACATCTTCAGCTATCCGTATTACTCACTTACCGACAGGTATGGTAGTAGAATGTCAGGACGAGCGAAGCCAGTATAAAAACAAAGACAAGGCACTAAAAGTTCTCAAAAGCCGACTTTTAAAGGTCGAGCAGGACAAACAGAACGCTGAAATTGCAAGCGATAGAAAAGCTCAGGTCGGCTCTGGCGACAGATCGGAAAAAATCCGTACCTATAACTTCCCACAGAGCAGACTCACTGACCACAGAATAGGACTTACTTTATACAAGCTGGACGATATTTTAAACGGCAATCTGGACGAAGTGGTTGAGGCACTTATCACCGCTCAGCGTGCCGAACAGTTAAAAGAAAGTATGGAAAATTAAGCTTATGAATACACTCTTATTAGGCAACACTAAAGAAGATATAAAAACCGCCGCAAAGTATTTAAAAGACGGCGGTGTTGTTGCTATGCCTACAGAAACAGTATACGGTCTTGCCGCTGATGCTTTAAACGGCGATGCTGTCAAAAAGATATTCTTAGCAAAACGCAGACCTATGGACAATCCGCTGATTGTCCACATATCCGAAATCGAGGATATTGAGCGTTTTAATCTGGTGTCAGATTTCCCAGAAACAGCTAAGGTGCTTGCAGAGCATTTCTGGCCTGGTCCA
>JAFUKO010000128.1 GCA_017473555.1 Ruminococcus sp.
CCTTTTTAGGTGTGCTCTATTTTGTTATATTAACTTTTACTTGTGTGGGCTCGAACCCTGAGAGGGTGAGCGACGTTAAGAAAATAGTCCGGTGGACTATTTTCAGGAGCGAAGCGTGCAGGCGGGTACCGCGAGTAAACGGAGCGGTCGCCAAGCGTGGATGGATTTTCATAAAAATCCATCGTCCCTGATGGCCCACCAAAAAGACAGGTACCAGTTGGTATCTGTCTTTTTTATTTTCTATCAAACAATATCAATTTTTACAAAAATCTGTTAATATATAAATATTCTCCACAGAAAATACAAATTCGCGTGATAATCTATAGCCAGAGGTGGAAAGAAGATGTACAAAATACTACTTGTTGAGGACGATGCTGATATCAGAGAAGTAATATGCGACTACTTTGATGCAAAAAGCGAGGGTAATATTACAATTGATATAGCGGTTGACGGAGAGCAGGGTGTTGAAAAAGCGTATGAAAATACATACGATCTTTTACTGCTCGATGTAATGCTCCCTGAACTTGACGGCTTTGAAATATGTAAAGAAGTACGAGCTGAGAGCGATGTGCCGATTATTTTCATCACAGCCAGAGCTGCTCAAAGTGATATGCTTAAAGGCTACGGTTTAGGATGTGACGACTATGTTGTAAAGCCGTTTCCACTGCCTGTGCTGTTTGAAAAGGTAAACGCACTAATCAAACGCTCAAAAGGACTTGTCAGAACTCCACAGTTTTATTTAGGAAGCCTGACACTAAACCCAAACAACGGCAAAGTTATTTCTTGTGGCAAAGAAGCCACCCTCACATCAAAGGAGTTTTCAATCCTGAAACTTCTCTTTGAAAACAAAGGCAGGATAATCACTAGAGATATGATTATACGAGTTCTTTGGGGTTATGACTCTGATGTTGACGAACGAATCGTTGATACTCACATCAAGAATCTTCGTAAAGCCTTGGGTGATAACGCAAAACTAGTTAAAACAATCCGATCACGCGGATACATTCTGGAGGAATGAATTTGAAAAACAAAAATAATAACGATAGAATAAAACTTGCAAAAAGCAGTTTGTTCATTTCTGTAACTGCGATAATGATTTCGCTGTGGATTATTATTTCAGGAGTTTTCTGTGTAATAACCATAAACACAACAAAGACACATATGAACAACAGAGCACAAAAGTCCTTTGATGCACTGGTTCAGCGTATTGACACAAATGTTTCTGCATCATACGATTATGTTAACCTATATATTTATATCACTAAGTGTCATCTTGATTATTTATTTACAGTCGATAAAGCACAAGAGAGAACTTGTGGAGCCGACGGTACATATGACAGCGATATGCAAATCGTTGCATATATCCCATCAAATGAAGATTTCCTGATTATGGATACCGACAAATCAATCTATACCACATTTTACTCCACACAACCTGATGTTTTCGCTCCTGATTATGAAGGTGATTCATCTGCAATTCCTTCTATAGTATCTGGTCTTATTGATTATGAGACTTTCAGAAATTCAATGAATGAAGAACAATATAAAAGCATCAGTAAGTATCTTAACAAAGTAAAAAATATCAACGGAGGTTTTTACGAACTTATATGCACCAAGTACTATTATGATGCAAAAAATGAAAAAATCATCCCAAAAACAGCAGAAATTGTTTACACTGAAGATAACTACTTGTGGTATTCAAAGTACGAAACAATAGAAACATACGAACTTAACCCAAAAAATGTTGACGGTTTACCTTTAGGATCAATTGACAAAGCTCATATAAATGTTATCCCCGGTCAGTTTGTGCTTGGTACATTCTCGAGTGATGGGCTTATCAAAGAACCATACAACACAGTTGATTTTTACGAATCGCCTGCAAACGCAAGCTTAATTGATAAGCTATTCACCTATGTTTACTATGATTATGACACTGTCACTATCAGTTCTCCCGCACTTAATGGCCAGTACTTCACCGGATACAATAATTATCTGGAAAGTGTTTCCGACAAAGAGAATGTTAATATTACAATAAACCTAAAATTCGCTAAAAGAATTAATCTGCTTAAAGAAAGCAAAATCACTTTAATCACAGGCTTGACCCTTATCACTTTGATTTTATTAATTATCGGTTCTTCTGTTGCATTATCTCTGTGGGAGGTAACAAAAACTCAAATCGAAGAAGAGGAAAAACGCAGAGAAATCACAAACGCTCTCGCTCATGATATCAAAAGTCCGTTGTTTATCATTTCAGCCTACGCTCAAAACTTAAAAGAAAGCATAAACGAGGAAAAGAAAGACC
>JAFUKO010000129.1 GCA_017473555.1 Ruminococcus sp.
ACCAACAAGCTTTGGTACGTGCTTTGTATCATCAATCTCGCCTGCCTCATCGAGGTAAGGAACGAAATCAAGACCGTCTGTATCGTATGCTGTCATACAGTCAATACCTGAAACCTTAACGCCAGGAACGTTCAGGATAAACTGATATGTAATAACGTCACCCTGAGCTACTGCATATGTCTGACCATCAATCTTAACGAAGAGGTTATGAGCAGGCTGTGTAGGTGCTGCAGTTGGCGCTACTGTTGGTTTCTCTGTTGGCTCTGCTGTAGGAGCAACTGTTGGTTCCTCTGTTGGAGGTGCAACATAATCAACGAGCTTTGATTCCTGTGTGAAATCGCCGATCTTTTCATAATTGTAGACAATCTTGTTCATAGCTGTGTCAGCCATTGTCTTGATCTTTGTGTTGATCTCGTATGTACCGCTCTCAGCTGTTACCTTGAACTGACCCTCAAATATTACAGCATTATTAGTAATGCTAATACCCTTGTGGTTTGAATAGTTGTAGTAGATTTCGCCATCGATATCATAGTTTGTGATTGCACCAACAAGCTTTGGTACGTGCTTTGTATCATCAACCTCGCCTTCCTCATCGAGGTAAGGAACGAAATCAAGACCGTCTGTATCGTATGCTGTCATACAGTCAATACCTGAAACCTTAACGCCAGGAACTGAGAGACAGAACTGATATGTAATAACATCACCCTGAGCTACTGCGTATGTCTGACCATCAAGCTTAACGAAAAGGTTGTGAGCAGGCTGTGTAGGTGCTGCAGTTGGCGCTGCTGTAGGTGCCTGTGTTGGCTCTGCAGTTGGCTTTTCTGTTGGCTCAACTGATGGAGCTTCCTCAGCTGAGAAATTGTTAACAGCTGTGTAGTCGCCAATCTTTTCATAATTATAGACAATCTTGTTCATATCTGTGTCAGCCATTGTCTTGATTACTGTTGTGATGTCATAAACACCCTTGTCAGCAGTAACCTTGAACTGACCTTCAAATATTACAGCATTATTAGCAATGCTGATACCCTTGTGGTTTGAATAGTTGTAGTAGATTTCGCCATCAATATCATAGTTAGTGATTGCACCAACAAGCTTTGGTACGTGCTTTGTATCATCAATCTCGCCTGCCTCATCGAGGTAAGGAACGAAATCAAGACCGTCTGTATCGTATGCTGTCATACAGTCAATACCTGAAACCTTAACGCCAGGAACTGAGAGGCAGAACTGATATGTGTATGTTTCGCCCTTCTTAACTTCGTACTGTTTACCGTCGATTCTTACGAAAAGACCATCAACATCCTCAGTTGGAGCTGCAGTTGGAGCTACAGTTGGAGCGTCTGTTGGCTTAGCTGTAGGTGCATCAGTAGGTGCATCTGTAGGAGCGTCTGTTGGTGGGTCTGTTGGTGGTGTAGGACCGATAATATTGTTGATATCCTCAACGCCTACAGCGTTTTTACCCTGTGCATCATCCCATATCATGTAGTAGCAGTTACCGTTAGCAGCATCTGTGATGTCTGGTGTCTGGTTTCTTGAACCTGTGCCACCGTCGTTACCATTGAAGATGATGCCTGTGATATCTGTAGGAACAGTTGCAGAGTAAATATCATAAATACCATCGTTACCATATACCTGAACAGCGTTACCAGGCCACTCAGCGCTGTTAGAAGAGCTGCTGCCCCAGTAGTAAACGTTAACGTCTGTCCACATCCAGTTGTTCTGGAAGTAAACAGTCATCTCTGAGCCAGGATTTGGATTTGGGTTTGGATTTGGATTTGGGTCTGGATCAGGTGTTGGCTGGATGTCAGGAAGAATAAGGCTGATATCCTCAACGCCTACAGCGTTTTTACCCTGTGCATCATCCCATATCATGTAGTAGCAGTTGCCGTTAGCTGAATCTGTGATGTCAGGTGTCTGATTTCTTGAACCTGTACCACCATCGTTACCGTTGAAAATAACGCCGGCAACGTCAGCTGGGATTGTAGCAGCGTAAACGTCGTATACACCGTCGTTGCCTACTACCTGTGCAGCATTACCAGGCCATTCAGCACTGTTAGATGAACTACTGCCCCAATAGTAAACATTTACGTCTGTCCACATCCAGTTGTTCTGGAAGTAAACAGTCTTTGTGTCTGCTGCGCTTGCAGTAACAGGAACGATAGCAAAAATGCTCATAACCATTACAATTGCAAGCAGCAATGAAACTAGTTTTTTCATTAAGAGTCCTCCTAAAAAATATTGATATCCGCGGTTTCAAAAAACCTAAATAACCACATATAAATACTACCACAATCTTTAACAAAAAACTATTATTTAATTGCACAATAATTAGGGGTCAAAATCGGCTTTTCGCACAAATTAAAGGCGTCAAACCTGATTTTTCCTATATACTGATTTTATTTTCGCAAAAGCCACTTATTAAACTGCACAACATAAAAGCTGAATTTTTGTTACATTTTACGAACAGGATAATTTTTGCCACTCCAATCACAAAAAACAGCCCTCGTTTTTAGTGCAGATTTCACTAAAAGAAGGGTTGTTTATGTACATTGTGTATAAATAAGTGTTCAAACACAATATATTGTAATAGTTACTGTTTTCTCATCGATATACCATAAAAATCGGTCGTATTTTTGCTAAAAACAGCTTTTAGTTATACATGAAAACAAGACCGCACATTGAAGTGCGGCCTTGCGTAAAAAATGATTAATTAATGCTATTTCTTTTCAAATTCTGTAATATATCCTGCGAGGTATTGCATAATCATTGTGGCATCAAAAATGTTGACTCTACCATCACCACGTGTATCAGCAAGCTTCAACTGTTCATCATCAAGTGTATCCATCTGAGCTACATAACACTGGATAAGTGTTGCATCAAAGATGTTAACCTTTCCATCCCTATTCACGTCACCGATTACGTACTCTGGCACAATTATACCATTGTCATTGAACTCACCATAAACAACGCCTTCATCAACCATAATGTCTACGTTTTCATCAGCAAGACAATAAATATATGGATTAATATCATACACGCCCTGTGCAGCTGTTACCTTGAACTTACATGTGAAAAGAACGCTGTTCTGACTGGCAAATTCAACACCTGTGAGGCTCAAATAGTTGAAGAGGAGCCTTCCCTCCTGCTTACAGTTAAACACAACATTTCTTAGTATCGGGAACATCGCTGAATAGTCCATATTGTTGTTCTCATCCAATGTCGGCATGAACTGTAAACCATCAGCGTCATATTCAACTCTGGCATCAAGTGTAGCTATTCTCTTATCTTCTACTTGTAAGTAGTAGGTGAAAATGTATTCTTCTCCTTGCTCTACCGCATAATAATTATCATTTACTCTTATGTACAGACCTTCTCCCTCACCAGGATCACCGGGATCTTCCGACGGAATTGTCGGAGCAACATAACCAATAAGTTCAGACTTCTCTGTGAAATCCGCAAGCTTCTCGTAGTTATAAACAATTTTATTCATATCTGTGTCAGCAAGAGTCTTGAGCTTTGTGTTGATTTCATATATACCGCTTTCAGCAGTTACCTCAAACTGACATTCAAATACAACTGCATTATCAAGCTTAACGCCATTGTAATTTGAATAGTTGTAGTAGACGATGCCATCTTCTTTAAAGTTGTTGATCGGACCAACAAACTGTGGGAAGTGCTTTGTTTCATCAATCTCATCATCAGCCGTGTAGTACGGAAGAATAGTAAGGCCTTCTGTATCATAGAACGTCTGAGCATCAAATGATGAAATCTTCACTCCAGGAACCGATACTATGTACTGGTATGTAACAACATCGCCCTTTTCTACTTTATAAGCTGTTCCATCAATATTTACATACAACTCGTCACCAGGCGCTGAGGTAGGCTCCTCAGTAGGCTCAGTCTCTGACGGATTAATGATATGGTTGACAGAAAACTCGTGACTTTCTGCGTAATCACCAAGCTTTTCGTAGTTGTATACAATTTTGTTCATATCTGTGTCAGCCATCGTTTTTATGACAGTTGCAATATCATAGATACCGCTGTCTGCTGTAACTTTGAACTGACCTTCAAAAACAACTTCATTATTCTCCAGGCGTACACCTTTATAGTGTGAAAAATTGTAGTAAATGTTGCCGTCTGTTTTAAAGTTATTGATAACCCAGGCTGCAATATTTGGGAAATGCTTGTAAAGGTCCTCTTCACCGTCTTCATTGATGTATGGAACAAACTCAAGACCCTCTGTATCATAAGTTGTTAAGCAATCCATACCTGAAATCTTAACATCCGGAACAGACACACAGAATCTATACTTATATGTATCTCCTTTATTGACAGCATACTTCACGCCGTCAATTCTGATATAAAGCTCGCCCCCTGCATCTTCGGTTGGCTCAACAGTCGGCTTCTCTGTAGGTATGGTTGTAGGTTTTTCTGTCGGAACCTCTGTTGCAACATAATCTAAATCAGGAAGGCTGGATGTTGGCTGATACTCAGATATTTTCTCGTAATTGTAAACAATTTTGTTCATATCAAGATCAGCCAGAGTCTTTATCCTTGTTGTAATGTAATACATCCCGCTGTCTGCAGTAACCTCAAACTGACCCTCGAATATTATTGCATTTTCAAACTTAATACCTTTGTAGTTTGAATAGTTGTAGTAGATTTCGCCATCAATATCAAAGTTATTTACAACACCGCTTGAAATTTTTGGGAAATGTTTTAGTAAATCTTCTTCACCATCATCATCAAGGAAAGGAACAAAACTAAGACCATCAGTGTCATAGAAAGTCTCTACATCGATAGAAGATACCTTAACATCAGGCAGATTAACCGTGAATTGATATGTAACAATATCACCTTTTTCAACTTCGTACACAAAACCATCAACAACTAATAGTACTTTGTCAGTATTCGGTCTTGTCTGTTCCTGTGTCGGTATATCAGTAGGTGCCTCGGTTTTCTCTTCTGTCGGCTCTATAGTAGGTTCATCTGTCGGTAACTCACTTGGTACTTCAGTCGGCTCGACAGTTGGTTCCTCTGTTGGTAAATCAGTCTGTTCTTCAGTTGGCTCAACAGTTGGTGAGTCGCTAGGTTTCTCTGTTGATTCAGTCGGTACTTCCTCAGCAGAAAAATCGTTACTCTGTGTATACTCTCCAAGTTTCACGCCGCCATATACTATTTTATTCATATCAATATCAGACAATGTCTGGATGCTTGTTGTGATGTCATATGTACCGCTATCAGCTGTTACTTTAAACTGACCTTCAAAAACAACTGCATTCTCAGTAAGCTTAATGCCTTTATAGGCCGAAAAATTATAGTAGATTACACCATCAATAGCAAAATTATTAACTACACCTGCATAAATACTCGGAAAATGCTTTACTATATCTTCCTCACCCTCATCATCAAGATAAGGGATAAAATCAAGTCCCTCAGTATCATAAGTTGTCTTACAATCAATACTGGAAACCTTGACGTTCGGTACCGATACACAAAACTGGTATGTGTATATCTCTCCTTTTTCAACGTAATACTCTTTGCCGTCGATTCTGACAAATAGTTCACCGGATTCTGTTCCGGTCTGGTTTTCCACTGCACTTGCAGTAAATGGGACTACAGTGAATACGCTGAGCACCATAACTACAACCAGTAACAAAGAAACTAGCTTTTTCATTGAAAGCCCTCCTTTAAAAATCATCACATGGTTGGTTTACTCCAACCTTGCACTTATATTCTAGCACTGTAGTACAGAGATTTCTATTCTTTAAATGGACAAGAAATATAGCAGAAAACATCCCAACTGCACAATCCGTCAGTAATAATAATTATTATTACTTCTAGTTAATCTTCTGTTTGCTTTAATATCTTGTGCATTATGCACAATCGCAGATTAGCACTTTTGCGTAGTTAAACAAAAAGATAAATTCAGCATCCAAAATAATAAGAAATGACCATTATAAAATGTCACAAGCAATATTGCCTTTATCTGATACCAAGCTAAGCAAAACATATTCAAATAACAGCAAACAGAGTGGCATTATAATAAAAAAAGACGGTCAACAGACCGCCCGACTAATACCTATTTGTAATATGAAAAACTCTGTAAAATGCAATTCAGAGCAAATCATCAGTAGCAAAACAAAAAAGTAGAAAACAAAAAAAGCAGTACGCAAAACGTACTGCTTAACTCAGGTACACCCTGAAAACTGAATAAAGTGTGAGAGATAAAGTGAAAGCGGATTGACCAAAGAATCATTGTGGTCAAGCCCTCGACCTATTAGTACTGCCAAGCTAAACATGTCACCATGCGTACACACGCAGCCTATCAACCTCGTAGTCTACAAGGGGTCTTACTCGCATAAAGCGATGGGATATCTAATCTTGGAGTTGGCTTCACGCTTAGATGCTTTCAGCGTTTATCCAATCCGTACATAGCTGCCCAGCTGTGCCACTGGCGTGACAACTGGTGCATCAGAGGTACGTCCATCCCGGTCCTCTCGTACTAAGGACAGAGCTCCTCAAAT
>JAFUKO010000130.1 GCA_017473555.1 Ruminococcus sp.
TATTGAACCTCTTTAGCATAAAGCACCATGACACTACTTTCAGGGTTCTCACAACGGAATTTCAATGTTTTGGTTACGCTTTCTCCATCATTGAAATTCGCTGTAATATCAAGCGTAAACTCATCAGCGTGAGCGTTGAACTCCTCTACAAAGAAAGGCTCTATATCTACATCATTTTTTTCATTTACAATTATAGTGTACTCGCCTATTTCATATTCAAAAGCAAACTCTACACCAAATTTTGGCATAGCAAACCACTCTCCACTGTCAACACTTGTTCGTTGGCTCTGATAATCTAAAGTACAGGATTTAGCCCACTTATAAGAATTGTAAAAATGGGCAGTACCTTTTTCTTTCATCTCTTCAATCGGGATTTCTTCCACATCAACTATCCCCTCAAACTTCGAATCGTATGCCAGGCGACAGTTATGAGTTGTATAAGTAATGCTCTCAATGTTGTCACCCTGAACATCAAACACTTGTGGCAAAAACATTTTGTCCATACGTATAAGATCGTATTCACCACACCAGTCAAAACTCTCAAGTGCTGTTTCCTGATCTTTGGGTCTAAAAGATGCACCAGATCCGGAATTTGACAACTCTCCCACCTCTATATACACGTCAGGCGTAATCTCCGCCGCTCCGACTTTCAGCACAAAGTTGTGCTCATTATCAGGAGTGCTTATGCCGTCACCAAAAGGAATGACACTCAATCCGATTATAAGAGCCAGCACTGCCGCAACAGCTGAAACAAATTTTAGTACTCTGCGTTTTGGTTTTTCAAAAGTGATAACCGTGCTGTTCTCACCAGCTTCTCTCATCTGCTCAATAGTGTTGTCTACCAGCTTTTGAGGAGCTTTAATATTCTCCATTGTTTTTGTGTAAAGGTTGTCTTTCATATATCGTCACCTTCTTTTAAAATTGTTCTGAGTCGTTTTCTTGCTCGTTGCAGCTTGGAGTTGACTGTATTTTTGTTCTCCCCTAAAATCTCAGCAATCTCAGGCACTGTATACTCTTCACAGTAATACAAATAAACCACATTTCTGTACTTTTGAGGTAAAGAGTAAATTAGCTCGAGCACCTGTGACTCGAAATCAATCTCGCCATCTGGGAGATAATCAGCTAAAGACTCGGTCCTTTGTTGCCACAACGACTTTTTAAAATTCTTGCATTTGTTGATGGTTACGCGTATTAACCAATGTTTCAGATGTACATCATTAAAAAGCGGAGCTTCCTTTGTCAGCAGAGTAAGGCAAACTTCCTGAAAAATATCCTGTGCATCAGCTTCATTTTTAAGATTATGCAAAGCGATTCGATATATCATATCAGCATACAAACGAACAACCTGCTCTGCCTTTTCAGTTTTTGATATATTCTGCGACATTGTAACTCCTCCTTTCACTAATAATACAACTGTGCACCCCTCAAAAAATGCACTCAAAAATTTTTGAAGTAATTTTACAATATAAAAAGCCTTCCTGTTAAAGAAAGGCTTAGTTATTTATCCGTACAATGACATTATTTCCCCACTTGTTATGGCTTTTTTCTGCAAAACTCGCTCATACAACAATTATCACACATCGCCTTTCTGGCAGTACAAACTGCTCTGCCATGTAGCACAATGCGATGACAAAAATCATTAGACTCATCCTGTGGCAGTAAATCCCTGAGTATGAACTCAATTTTTTTAGCATCTTTCTCGTTATGAAGCCCGAGTCGTCTGGTGATTCTTATACAATGCGTGTCAACCACTACCGCAGGCTTTTTGAAAATATCGCCCATTACAAGATTAGCAGTCTTTCTGCCGATACCGGGTAGCTTTATCAGTTCATCAAGCGAATCAGGTACCTGTCCGTTATAGTCACTTACAAGCATTTTTCCAAGCTCGACCAAATCTTTTGACTTAGTTTTATATAGGCCGCAGGTTTTGATGTATTCTGCAACTTCATCATACGTTGCATTAGCAAAATCCTCTGCATTTTTAAATCGTTCAAAAAGCGCAGGAGTCACCATATTAACCCTAGCGTCTGTGCACTGTGCCGCTAGTCGTGTCGCAATCAACAACTGTAACGGGTCGTCGTATGTAAGTGAGCATATCGCATCTGGATATTCTTTTTTCAAGGCATCAACAGCCTTTAATGCTATCTGTTTTTTGGTCATTTTTTCACCTACTTAATGTTATTATTGTAACATATTATCTTATTATATACAAATACTTTATTTTTGTTCTATATGGGTATATAATGGTCATATATCGTGTATGAAAGGATACCACTATGTATCAAAATTGTATTTTTGACCTATACGGCACACTTATTGACATCCGTACCGATGAGTCGGGTGAGAAGTTCTGGAGTGAAGTTGCTGCTATTTACAAGAGCTACGGTGCAGAATATACTGCAAAGGATATTGAGCACCAGTACCACCGACTGGCTAAGCGTGAAACTCGTTTTACACGTTTTACTCACCCTACATATCAGAATATAGAAATCAATCTCGAGAACGTTTTCAGATACCTTTACGCACGCAAAGGCGTTAAAGCAACTGACGAAATTATCCGTGACACTGCGATAAAATTCCGCAAAGCGTCCACCCAGCTGCTCACTTTGTACGATGGCGTTATCGACTTGCTCGAAAGTCTTAAAAAAGCAGGTAAAAAAGTCTATCTTCTCTCAAATGCCCAGCGTTGCTTTACTTACCCTGAAATGTGTGAGCTTGGGATTGAAAAATATTTCGACGGTATTTTCATCAGTTCAGACCAGGCATGTTGCAAACCGTCAAAGGTTTTCTTTGACAAACTTTTCAAAGAATATAATCTCAAAAAATCCGAGTCCATTATGATTGGTAACGACTGTATCTCCGATATGCTCGGTGCTCATGGTGCAGGTATTGACGGACTCTATATTCACCAGGAAATCAGCACACCACTTGAGGGACACGAGCTTATCTGTAAACACAAGATTATGGATGGCGATGTCACAAAAATCAAGAAATATCTCCTCGGTGAGTAACTTCTTTTATAAAAATTTACAGGTTGTCTTATTTTTGTAAGGCAACCTTTTTTATTTCTCATATAAAGCGAAAAGCGGAGACACTTTTGTGTCTCCGCTTCTCTATTTTATTTAGGACTCTTATGGTTTAACAAATCCTGGAATTAACTCTGCAATAAAGAGCTGGATTTCTGTTGCGTCGAAGATATTAACCTTACCATCAAAGTTAGTATCACCAACGATGAGCTGCTTGTCATTGAATGTCTCTAATTCAGCAGCATAGTACTGGATAGCTGTTACGTCAAAGATGTTAACCTTGCCGTCGAAGTTTACGTCACCGATTAAGAGGTCATCTGAACCAGGAACATATCTCTCAGCGTCAAGAACTGCCTTCTCCCAGTAATCGCCACAAACGAGGCCTTCGTCAACGATGATACCTAACTTCTCGTCAGCAAGACAGTAGATTTCAGGATCAATCTTGTAAACGCCTTCTGCAGCTGTTACCTTAAACTTACATGTGAAGAGGACGCTCTCCTGTGTTGGGAATGAAGCACCAGTTGCACTTGTGTAGTTGAAGAGTAAGAGGCCATCCTTAGAGTTGAGAACAGGGTTCATAAGGTTTGGTAACATAGTCATTGTATCTACAGCACCGGAATCCTTTAAGAAAGGAACATACTCAAGACCTGTAGAATCGTATGCTACTCTAGCATCGAGTGAACCGATGAGCTTATCCTCAACCTGTAAGTAGTATGTGAATGTGTACTCCTTGCCCTGCTCTACGATGTAGAGTGAGTCATTGAGTTCAACGAAGAGGCCTTCTGGATATGTTGGCTCTTCTGTTGGATCCTCTGTTGGATCTGTTGGAGCTACATAGCCTACGAGCTCTGACTTCTCTGAGTACTCACCGAGCTTCTCGTAGTTATAAACAATCTTGTTAAGGCTTGTATCAGCCATTGTCTTAATCTTTGTGTTGATCTCGTATCTACCACTCTCAGCTGTTACCTTGAACTGACCCTCGAATACAACTGTATTGTCGAGTTTAATGCCCTTGTGGTTTGAATAGTTGTAGTAGATTTCGCCATCGATATCATAGTTAGTGATTGCACCAACAAGATTAGGTACGTGCTTTGTATCATCAATCTCACCTTCCTCGTCGAGGTAAGGAACGAAATCGATACCTTCTGTATCATATGCTGTCATACAGTCAATACCTGAAACCTTAACGCCAGGAACAGTTACAAAGTACTGGTATGTAAGAACGTCGCCCTGAGCCACTGCGTATTCCTTACCGTCAACTACTACGATGAGGTTACCGCCTGGCTTCTGTGTAGGCTTCTCTGTTGGAGCTGGAGGATTTGTAGGCTCCTCTGTTGGAGGTGCAACATAATCCACGAGCTCTGACTTCTGTGTGAAATCACCAAGCTTTTCGTAATTATAGACAATCCTGTTCATGTCTGTGTCAGCCATTGTCTTAATCTTTGTGTTGATCTCGTATGTACCGCTCTCAGCAGTTACCTTGAACTGACCCTCGAATACAACTGCATTCTCAAGTTTAATACCCTTGTGGTTTGAATAGTTGTAGTAGATTTCGCCATCGATATCATAGTTAGTGATTGCACCAACAAGCTTTGGTACGTGCTTTGTATCATCAATCTCGCCTGCCTCATCGAGGTAAGGAACGAAATCAAGACCGTCTGTATCGTATGCTGTCATACA